>JALNVE010000053.1 GCA_023227695.1 Paludibacteraceae bacterium | reverse complement strand
TTCTCCACAGGGCAACTGGAAAGAGGGAGATTTTCTCTTCTCTTTCTGCTCTGAAAAATATTTTTTCTACCTGACCCATTTTTTTCCTCCTCAAGTTGCATTATCAATTTGAATCCCCGTATTTATAAAGGGTCATATAGATAAAAATAGCCGATTATAGGCTCAAACACACAGATGACTGAAATTTTATATTTATTGATTGTATTTTTTAAAGGTTATTTTTCACTTCCATATAAATTTGCCTCGAATGAAACACATAACTTCAATTCTCATGAAAAACAAATTACTAACACTTCTAGCAGCCATATGTTGTGTAGGACATGTTTCCGCACAATTGGCAAAGGACAATCCCAATAAATTTTTGGGAAACATCACCACATCCTATAACTGGTCCGAGTACTGCGATCCTCAGGAATGTGATAACAAATTAATTTACACAGACTATTGGGATCAGGTAACCTGCGAGAACGCATGTAAATGGGGCTCTGTTCACAAAGGTTGGGGAAAATTCGATTGGACAAACGCCGATAGAACTTATAATTATTGTAAAGAGCACGGGATCATATTTAAGTTCCACGCTTTGATTTGGGGTAGTCAACACCCTGCTTGGATTGAAAGTTTGAGTGTATCTGATACTAAGAAAGCCATCGTTGAATGGTTTGACGAGGTAAAGAATCACTATCCAGACCTTCAGATCATAGATGTTGTTAACGAGGCTATTTATTCTGGTAGTGATTATCACTCACCTTACAAACAAACAAAGATTATCGAGGCTTTAGGTGGATCAACAAACGGATACCCTAATACTCAGTCTTATAGTTGGCTTGCTGAGGCATTCAAAATGGCACGTGAGCGTTGGCCAAATGCCATTTTGATCTATAATGATTACAATACATTCCAATGGCAAAAAACAGAGTTCATCAACCTTATTAATGGTTTAAAAGCTTTGAATGCTCCTATCGATGCAGCAGGTTGTCAATCACATGACTTGAACGACATGAGCGGATCTAATTTTAAAAGCGCATTGGAAGACATCCACAACAAGATTCAGCTTCCTATTTATATTACAGAGTATGACATAGCAAAGGATGATGATGCAACTCAAGCTACTCGTTATAAGGAGCAATTCCCTATCATGTGGGAGGCCGACTATGTAGCTGGTGTTACTCTTTGGGGTTGGATTTATGGTAAGACTTGGACTACAAACGGCAACTCAGGTCTTGTAAAGAACTGTGCAGACCGTTCTGCTTTCACTTGGTTGAAAGAGTATATGCAGACAGATGCTGCAAAGAATGCAAAGAGTCCATTCTCTTCACAGACATCTTCTGTAAAAGTTACTTTAGCTACAGACAAAGAGAGCTACGAAGCTCCTGCAACCATTGTTTTGACAGCTACAGTTACTGCTGAAAAATCAATCTCTAAGGTTGAGTTCTATGATGGTGAGACCTTACTTAAGACGGTTACAGCTTCTCCTTATACATACTCTTTCACTGACGATAAGGGTGGCAACCATTCTTTCAAAGCCATTGCTTACGATGCTGAAGGAACAAAAGGAAGCGGCACTGCAACAGTTAACGTAAAACAACAACGTACTCCATACTCAGGAAGTGCAATTGCAATCCCTGGTACAGTAGAGGCAGAAAACTACGATTTCGGTGGTGAATTAAATGCTTACCACGATGCTGAAGAAGAAAACCAAGGTGGAGAATACCGTCAAGATGGTGTCGACATCGTTGCTTCTCCAGACGGAAAGGGTTATTGCATTGGTTACACTGAAACTGATGAGTGGTTGGAATACACCATCAACGTTGCAAAAGAGGCTAAATATGACTTTTCTGCTACCGTTGCAACAGGAATGGAGAATGGTTGTAGTTTCAGCATCCAAATTGATGGCAATGCAGAAGGTTCTGTTAGCGTTCCTTACACTAATGACTGGGATACATACACAACTGTCATAGGAGGTACAACAAGCAAACTTACTGCAGGAAAACACACTTTGAGAATCACTATTGATGCTTCTTATGTAAACATCGATAAGATTGTATTTACGGAGAACACAGGTACTGACCCTAATACAAACCCAGGTGAAATCGACGAGAATGCATGTAGCAATACATCTCTTATCTCTCAATTCAATAATTTGAGTTTAGGAAGTGATACTTGGAAACCTATAGGTGACCATAACCCTCTTTACACTCAGCGTTACGGTGCTGACCCTTGTGCAATGGTATACAACGGCCGTGTATATGTTTACATGACAAACGATATCTACGAATACAAAGACGGTCAAATCACCACAAATGGTTACGGAAAGATTACTGAGATCGACTGTATATCTTCTTCTGACCTTGTAAACTGGACCGATCACGGAGCAATGAAGGTTGCTGGTACCGGTGGTATTTCTAAGGCAGTCAACTCATGGGCTCCTACAGCTTGCCACGCTACTATCAACGGAAAGGAGAAATTCTTCTTGTATTTCGCAAACAATGGTAACGGTATCTATGTAGTAACAGCAGATTCTCCTTACGGACCTTGGACTGATGCATTGAACGGTTCTGGTTTGATCACAAGATCAACTCCTAACTGCGGCAACGTTACATGGTTGTTTGACCCAGCTGTTTTGGTTGATGACGATGGCACTGGTTACCTCTACTTCGGTGGTGGTGTTCCTGAAGGACAAAATGCAAACCCAGGTACTGCGCGTGTTGCAAAATTGGGCAAAGACTTCATCAGTGTCGACGGAACTCCTGCTACTATCAATCCTCCATACTTATTCGAGGATGCTGGTATCAATAAGATAGGCAAATACTACGCATACAGCTACTGTACAAACTGGAACTGTTCTCAACCATACTCAAATGCTGAGATTAGATATATGACTTCTACAAGTCCAATGAGTTCGTTCGCTATTCAGAATGTCGTTTTGCCTAACCCAGGATCGTTCCACAATGGAGGTTACGGAAACAACCACCACTCAATATTTAAGTTCAACGATCAGTATTATATAACTTATCACTCTCAGTTACTTCAGTACAGACAAGGTGTTTCTGGCGGTTACAGAAGTTCAAACATCGATTATGTTACTGTAGATGAGTCAGCAGGTAAGATCAACACTACTAAGGGTAGCTACGCTGGCGTTAAACAAGTTAAGAACTTCGACGAGCTTTCACATATCGAGGCTGAGACTTTTGCATGGCAAAGCGGTATTGAGACCAAGTACATCGACAAAACGAACATGGCTGTAACAAGCACATCTAACGGTGACTGGATCGGATTGTCTCAAGTTGACTTCAAGGGTGGTTACAACACAGTTACAGTAAGAGTTAACAGCAAGAACGGTGGTGCTATCAAGATTGCTCTTGACAAACCAAGCGGAACTGCTCTTGGATACATCAAAATTCCTGCAACAAATGGTCAATATCAGACTATCTCTGCTAAGCTTTGCAAAGAGATCAATACAGTAAACGATATCTTCTTGGTTTTCTCAGGAGATATGGACTTTGATTATTGGTTCTTTACACAAGACAATGGCTCTGAGGTTGGAAATGGAAATGAAGAACCTGCTGCTGATAACGATGATGTACTTTCTATCAATCCAAATCCTACAACAGGAAAGTGCATCATTAGCAACGTAGAGGTGGGTAAAAACATCGCCATCTTCTCTATCAACGGTGTATTACTTCAAGAATTCGAGGCTACAGATTCAGAGGTTGAGTTAGATCTTACAAACTTCGAAAACGGCATGTACTTTGTGAAAGTAGGCTCTACAATCACTAAGGTAATGAAGAAGTAATCATCATTAAAATTTAATTAACAAGCCAATTTTGATATTTACAGAGACTGTGCACAACTACGGTGCACAGCCTCTTTTTACTAAAACCAAAAAGATGAACATTTAAACGAAAAAAAGATTTCGTTTATCCGCCTTTTATTTTTTTCCAAACTAAAAAACAAAAGATAGTAACCATAAGGTGCTATCACGGGGATGTCCGTATTGTTTACGGATATATAACAAAAAAGCAGTTTCGATTTTTTACAAACTTTTTATCGTTTTCGTTGATTCTTCAAGTGCCTTTTTGGCCATTTAAAAAGTTTTTTTCGTCAGACGGCTCGCTGTCTTTCTCGAAAAATTCCTATAAATGTCTCGAATATTCAGCGCAAACAATCTAACGATAAAACAGAAACAACTTCTAAACTGACAGAATATACTTCTTTTTGAAAATTTCGTGTTTAAACTAGATAAGGAGACTAAAATCATGAATAAGAATATACTATCAATGCTATTTGTTCTTTTGTGTATGGGTATGCCATACACCAACAGCAAGGCAGACAATCCAATATGCCAAGGATACTACACACCTGACCCCGCCCCTATGATATATAACGACACTCTGTTCGTGTATAGTGGTAACGATGAAGGTGGTAGTTTCTTTACCATGAACAACTGGCACCTGATGTCCACTACCGATATGGTAAACTGGACAGACCGAGGCATTATTTTCGGTCACGGAGATATAAATAATGCAAAACCAGCTGGAGATTGGGCTTCCCAATGTATCTATAGAGACGGTAAATTCTACTATTACGTTACCATTGAATCTTCATTGGGTGGTAGAGCAGTTGTAGTAGGAGTTGGCGATAAGCCAGATGGTCCTTTCAAAGATGTTCTAGGAAAAGCTTTGGCTGGTCCAAATTGGGATTACATTGACCCAACAGTTTTTATTGACGACGATGATCAGGCATACCTCTATTGGGGTAACCCAAAATTGTACTATGCTAAGCTGAACAAGGACATGATTTCGTTTGACGGTCCAATACAAGTGACAGATATGAGCCGTGGTTTTGCTCCTAACGGAGAAAGTTCCAAATATACGGAGGGTCCTTGGATTCACAAGCGTGGCAAAAAATACTATATGATTTATGCTTCTCACGGTATTCCTGAATCCATCTCCTACTCTTGGAGTGATAGTCCTACAGGACCATGGGAATGGAAAGGCGTCATCATGGGACAAAGCAGTGGTTTTGCATTTACCAATCACTCCGGTATAGTTGACTACATGGGACGTTCCTTCTTCTTCTATCATACAGCAAAACTTCCTGGAGGAGGTGGTTACACACGTTCCACTCAGATAGAGGAATTCACTTACGGTGCCGACGGATCCATTCCTAGCATCGCCCCGACAGATCTTGGTGTAAAGAACCCTATCCATTATCTTGACCCATACGTAAGACAAGAGTCTGAGACGATGGCCTTCTCTAATGGCATCCGTGCCTTCAGAGGCAACGGCCGCGGCGTATATGTAGGATGGTGTCACAACAACGACTACATCAAAGTTCGCTCTGTAGACTTCGGAGATACAGGCTGTGAAACATTCACTCTGGCAGCTGAAGCTCTTAACGGAGGAGGTTCTGTTGAAATACATGTTGACAAGAAAGACGGAGCCGTTATCGGCAAAGTAGATATTGCCAACACAAACGGATGGAAAGAGATCACCGTTGATGTAGACAGAGTTACTGACGTTCACGATATCTTCTTCGTGGTGAAAGGTGGTAGCGGTGAGCTCTTCAACCTCGATTACTGGTTTTTTGAAACTAGCGGTGTAAGAGTTCCTCAAGGTGCTTACAACGAAACTCCTGCTGAAATTCCTGGAGTTGTAGAGGCAGAAAATTATGATGTCGGTGGTTCTGGCGTTGCTTACTATGACGAGGAGCGTGCCAACCAAGGTGAAGTTTATCGTGAAGATGGCGTTGATGTTGTAGAGATCAAAGATGGTGGCTATGCCATTGGATATACTTCAACCGGCGAATGGGTAGAGTACACCATTGATGTAAAGAAAACAACCCAATACGACATCACCGGTAGATTCTCTGCCGGTCTGGATGGTGGTGGAGTTCAACTCTATCTTGACGGAAAAGAATTAACAGCAACTATTGAAGCTCTTAATACAGGAGACTGGGATACTTATCAAACAGTAGACGTTGCTTCAATTGATTTAGAGGAAGGTTCGCATGTTCTAAGAATGATGTTAACCGGTCCATACGTCAATATCGATTGGCTTAAATTCACAGATCCAGAAGGAACAAACGTAACAGAAGTAAAAGCACGTGAAATATCAGATGGTAATTTCATCATCGTAGACATAACAGGACGCTATTACGGAGAGATTTCTCTAACTAGCGGATTGAAGTCTGAGGCAATTAAAAAAGTCAAAGACATCGTTTCTCAAAGTGGAATTTACTTCCTAAAGAGTTTCGATGATACCATAACAATCAATATAAATTAATAAAAACTCTTATTATAAATATTTTCTTAATAGTTTAACACTTAACGAGGAAAAGGTGTGTCGCGAGATACACCTTTTCTGTTTTTAGGATCTACACCTTCAATGGTATGAATAAATGAAACAAATTAACTGAACCAACAACAACTAGCAAGTTTTACTGTTAAATTTGCATCTATAAAATTTTGGATATATACAGACATGGGAAATAAAGTTTTCAATCAGACAGAAGAAGAGGAACGCTCCTACATGAAAAGCGCCATCGCCATTTTGAGAAAAACCTCTGAAAAACTTGACGAAATCATCAACTCAAACGTCAGAGATCTGAAAGAATACAAAGATTATCTTTGGGACAACCAGTCTGAACTTGACCGAGCAGAAAAAAGTGCGGTCAGAAACAACGTAACGCAGGCTGTCATGTCTAGCGAGGCCATCATGGACAAGAAGAAGAGAATACGCCGACTCATCAACATCCCCTACTTCGGCCGTATAGACTTCAAAGAGGAGGGAGAGAATGAGACTCACCCCATTTATATCGGACTTTATTCATTTTACGATACAGAGAAGAACGAAAACATCATACACGACTGGCGCGCGCCAATCTCCACCATGTTTTACGACTTCGAACTAGGCAAAGCCTCTTACGAAGCTCCTTTAGGCATACTACCTGGAGACATCTCACTGAAACGTCAATACCGAATCCGAAACTCCATCATGGAATTCATGATAGAGAGCTCCGTCAACATTGGCGATGATATTCTACAAAAAGAGTTGAGCAGCAACTCTGACGATAGGATGAAGAATATTGTTGCTACGATCCAAAGGGAGCAAAACAGGATCATCCGTAACGACGATTCTCTGACGTTGATCCTGCAAGGAGTGGCCGGTTCAGGAAAGACATCCATCGCACTTCACCGTGTAGCTTACATCCTTTACAAATACAAAGGAAGCATCTCGTCAAAAGATATCTTGATCCTCTCACCTAACAAAGTATTTGCAGACTATATCTCAAACGTCTTGCCTGAATTGGGTGAGGAACAAATTGAAGAGTGCGGAATGGAGGAGTTGCTTGACAAAAAACTCAACAAGAAATATAAATACCAGACCTTCTTCGAACAGGTTTCCCAACTTTTGGATAATCCCGACGAAGAGTACATCAAAAGAATCCGTTTTAAGGCCTCTTACGAATTTCTCGGATTGCTGGATAAATTTATCGTCTACATTGAAAACCACTACTTCGAGGCAGAAGATGTACGCGTAAGACGAATTCCAATTCCGCACGAATATCTCACCGAGAAATTCAAATCATACCACCGTCTTCCGATGAGAAGTCGTTTCGACCCTATGGCTACAGACATCATCGCCGACCTGAAGATGAAAACCAGCATGGATCTTGGCACAAAAGAGAAGAATGACTTGAAGAACTCCATCAAGAAGATGTTCAAAGGAAACAACGACTACGATCTGTACGTCGACTTCTATAAATGGTTAGGCAAACCGGAATACTTCAAGCCTGTTAAAGGCAAGAAACTGGAGTATGCCGATGTGGCTCCCCTACTCTACATCAAACTGATGATGGAGGGCGACAAAGATACGCTTCCTATCAAACACCTTTTGGTGGATGAGATGCAAGACTACACCCCTATTCAATACCGTGTGCTCAACAAGCTTTTCAACTGCAAGAAGACCATTTTGGGAGATGCCCAGCAGTCTGTCAACCCTTACAGTTCTACAACCTACGCTGAGATTCAAAAAGTGCTGGGCGGTGAGGTAATGAAGCTTTGCAAGAGTTACCGTTCTACTTTCGAGATCACGGACTTTGCCCAAAAAATTTCATCCAACGATGAGATTGAAGCCATCGAAAGACACGGAGACAAACCGCTCGTTGCCTGCTTGCCTACCGAGAAAGAGGAGTTCAAAAAGGTTGCAGAGATCATCAACAAGTTCATTGATTCGGGGAATGCAACGATGGGAATCATCTGCAAAACGCAAAAGCAGGCAAAACATCTGTATGATGACATTCAAAACGTCTCTACCCATATCTGCTTAATCACAGATGAGAGCGCAGCCTTCTCAAGCGGTATCATCATAACAACGGCTCACATGGCCAAGGGATTGGAGTTCGACGAAGTCATCGTTCCCTTTGCCACTGCCACCAACTACAGCAACGAAATGGACCGCAGCATGCTCTTCATTGCATGTACACGTGCTATGCATAGGTTGTACTTAACGGCGACGAAAGAGTTGAGTACATTTATTCCAAAGGCATAAAAGAGATCAAGCAAAAAACCACAACATAAACAAGAAAGCGGCAGAGACCCATTAAAAGGTTTTCTGCCGCTTTCTTTATATCTCACGATAATTTATCCTATTCTATTTCAGAGTTCATTCTGACGGAGCAGATGAGTCCTTTTGATCTACTATCTGAGATGGAAGGATATTAAACAAGTCCCTAAACTTACGTGTGAAGTAAGAGGGATCGTTAAATCCAACCTGATATGCCACATCGCTCACAGATGCGTTAGCTCCTGCCTTCTGCAACATCTGATAAGCCTTCTTCAATCGATATTCAACCAACACCTCAATCGGAGTCTTTCCAAGAACAGACCGGCAACGTCTCAACAAAGTTGACTGACTGACGCACAAATCTTTGGCAACAGTTTCCATGGACAGATCACAATCTGAATAAGATTTTTCAATCACTTCCAGCATCTGTTTCACAAACGGATTCATCTCTTCTGTTACAGCTTTTGTAGCTTTAGGCTGAATCATGGCATCCGCCAAAATATGCTGTTGCTGTTTCTGCCTTAAATTCAAGATGTTTGCCATCTTTATCAGAAGTTCAGACTGGCTGAAAGGTTTTGAAATATAATCCAAAGCACCGCTCTGTAATCCCAACAAACGATCCACCTCATCATTTCTTGCAGAAAGGAATAAAATTGGAATATGAGATGTGGTTGGATTTTCAGCCAAACGTTTACTCATCTCTATTCCGTTCATAACTGGCATCTCCACATCACTAAGAATCACATCAGGAATGTTCTTCAGTGCCAAATCCAAAGCCTCCTGACCATTCGAAGCCACGAGTACGTTGACATAAGGTTGCAACATAGATTTCAATCCAGAACAAATAAGGGAATCATCATCCACCACCAAAATCGTGTTTCCATCGAACAGATCGCGGTCTACCTCAAATTCGATTTTTTTCTGAGGCAACTGTTCCTCTATATCTCGAGATGAAGCCGGAATAACCAATAAAATCTTCGTTCCCTTTCCTTTCTCACTGAAAATTTTCATCGAACCGTTATTCCTCAACATATAATCATGGCAAATAGCAAATCCTAAGCCCGTGCCCTTCTCTTTCTCTGTTCCTAACGTTGACTCGCAATGACCTACCGAAGCAACCTGCCTCAACTGATTTTCATCCATTCCGACACCCGTATCAGCAACTTCAATATTGATTTTATCATGCTCCTCCCAAGCCTTAATTGTGATACTACCGGAAGTTGGCGTGAATTTTATCGCGTTACTCAACAGATTACGGATCACCGTACTCAACATACGGGAATCAACATAAGCATAATGAGTAAGGTCCATTTCTCGGGTTATGGCAATATGCTTATCGTCCATCATGCCTCGAAGAAGAAGCAATACATTATTTACAACAAAACGCACATCCGTATCTGTAGGATGACAAACGATATCATCACGTTTTGACTTAGCCCAATCCAGCAGTTTTGTCATCTCACCCTGTAAAGTCTGAGCTGAATCCAACACATCACCAACCATTTTCTCTCTCTCCTCCTGAGGCAGCTTGCCTTTTCCGTTTTTCAGATTCTCCAAGGCGCAGACAATCGCAAACATCGGGTTCTTCAAATCGTGGGCAACAACAGATATCAAACGATCTTTATCGCCCAAAGCACGTTTTAACTCTATGGTACGCTCATCCACCTTTTCCTCGAGGAATTTCTGCGTTTTCACCAATTTACGTAATCGATAGCGGAAAAACATGAATATCAAGCCAGCTATACATATCGAAACCAACAGTTTAAACCACCAAGAAGCCCACCACGGCGGAAGAACATCGATTTTCAAAGAAATGATTTTCTCCTTCAAATTAGAATTCAAAGAATAAACCTTTGCCTCCAAAGTATATGAGCCTGGTGGAATGTAGGAGAATTTGATGGTTCTATTGTCTCCCATCTGAATCCAAGAATCCTGCAAGCCAACCAATCGATAAGCACACTCTTCGTCTCCTTTTCCTGAGAAATTGATGACATCCAACGTAACTGAAATATCAGACTGTTTGTGAGGTAGTTCCAGACCCTTAATATGAGAAAGAGAACCCTCTTCCAAGACTCCGTCATACGGATGAATTCGTTCTCGGGAAATATACAAATCTCCAAAATTGAAATAATCAATCGAATCGGCCTTCGAAATGGATTCAAAATCCAATACAACAAAGCCGTCATTCACGCCAAAAAACAATCGACCCTTGGAATCCAAGAACGACGAACGGGAATAGTAATAGCTTTTACCCTTTTCCCTATAATCCATGGAGATAACACGATAGGTCTCTTCGTCATAATCAAACATGATGATGCCGTTTGTTCCACTTATCCAAAACATTCCATCCGAAGTCTGTTTTATCGTGTAATAAGTTCCTTCAGGAAGGAAATCTAAACGTTCATGACTCTTACCATCAGGCTCGAAACAAAATACACCTTCATTACTTGTCATGAAAAGTCGGCCCTTTTCGTCACATATAGCATCCACCATAATCAACGGATTATGGGACTTTATTGTAATGACATCGGGCAAAAGAGATTTGGGTGTACCACCTTTTGGCTGTCTCCACAAAGTACGAGTCGAAAAGAACCATTTTGTCTGATCTTTACCCTCTGCTACATTTACGGCCCAAATATCCGGGAATTTAATATTTTTGTCAATAGGTGTTATTCTATTCCAAACGCCATCCTTACCCCTAACATACCAACCATCTCCTGCTGTTGATGCCCAAACCTCGCCGTCAGACATTTCATAAACATTCATGAAACAGTTAACAGGATCGTCTATGCCTTTGAAGGTCTCCTTTTTAAACTCGCGGGTGGCCAAATCCATTGTATAAGCTCCATCACCCCAAGTTGACAACCAAACTTTTCCCGAACTTCCTTTACGCAAGGAAAGGACATTCGACTTATCCAGTTTTAGATGTTTTATATTTTTCAAATCGGGAGATAATTCATAAACACCGTTACCATCTGACGAAACAAAAATGTTTCCCTCATCATCTTCTATAAAGGAAGAACATACTAAATCAGGGAATCCCAAATTAGATGAACGTATCACATTGGAATGTTGACCATAACGGTACCTCCAAATTCCTGACGATTGCGTTCCGATCCAGATATCACCGTTACGATCCTCTGCCATGGCATAAATCTTCTTAATGTCCATGGAAGAGGCACTATATGGAAGTATGGATTTGAAATCAGAATAAGATTTCGGTTGTGCATCTGTATACCAAAGTCCATTGCCATCTGTTGCAAACCAAAAACGACCACGTTTATCCTTCAACATAACCATTACATTGGCAAAAGGAGTGGAGATGACAGTCGGATTATCCACTTTCTCCTTCTCTACTTCAAAAATCCAAAGTTCGTTAGAGAAAGAAGAAACAGCCACTTGATGATCGTTGATGCGATGAATACCAGTTACAAATCCCCTCGTTTTCTGATGAAAATCGAACTGACGGATAAAACGACCGTATTTGTCGTAAATCTGAAGACAATCGACCGTACCAATCCAAAAACGCTCGTACTCATCCACATACATTGAACGAATATGAGTATTACTCAACACATCGAATGCTTTAAAATTAGATGTATAAGATTGATTCTTTTCATCATAAAGATAGATGCCACCTACCGTAAATGCATATTTTTTACCTTTTGGTGGAAGATAAAAACCGCGTACCTCTTTATAATAGGATACGTCAAACTCTTTGGGCTGAAGATTGACAAAATCATCTCTATCCGAATCGTATTTTATCAGCAAACCATTGGAAGAGCCTACCAGTACACCATTACCAAATGGCTGGACTACCAGAATCTCATCACGGGCAATAACAGGATACTCCTTTTTTTGGAACTGTTTTACATGAGTTCCATCAAAACGGTTCAAACCATAATCAGTCGAAGCCCAAATATAACCTAAAGAATCTTGTGCGATGGAATATACACGATTGGAGCTTAATCCGTCCTTAATCATATAATGGTCGAAATGGGCACGTTCTTGAGAAAAAACGTAACCAGGAATCAAGCACAATAAAGTGCATATTATGCGGTTAATAAATATGTTTGCATTCATGGTATTATTAATGAGATCTGGTGTCTAGTTCTTGCTTTGCAACGTAAAAGTAATTAAATCATACCATTTATGAAAAAATATCAAGTCCTAAATAAGCGTTACAGGTTTTATTGGACAAACATACTATGATTTATCCATTCCAGCAAGCTAGCTTGCTGGAATGGATATTTTTTTTGATTTGTATTTTTTTATTTT
>JALNVE010000052.1 GCA_023227695.1 Paludibacteraceae bacterium | reverse complement strand
CTGAGCATGGACCATACCCAACGTTAAAAGAAGGGCAAATAAGCATGTAATTAATTTTTGCATGAGCGATTTCCTTATTATTGACACCAAAATCATTCGTTTCAAATAATCCGCTCAAATCAGCATTTGAGGCAGACAAATGAAAACATACAATACGGAAATACACTAAGATAAAGATTCAGCAACCGTAGCCACTTCTTCTGCAACATTACAACTTGCAACAAAAGATAAAAAGAGCCAACCATTCATCCCCCGAATAGAATGGTTTTTTAGATTAACTGTAACGTTCATTCTAGTTTGTGTATCTGAAATCAAAAGTAAAATTTGGCAGACTTTTTAGATAGTAAAATCCAATCATTATATATGAAAATCATGTCAAAAAGCAGTGATAGAATTGTCAAAAGCCCTATTAATCGAGAAATCGAGCGATTTACAACGGTAGGACCCTGAAGGGGTCCCATGTTTGTAGCAATGTAGACTCCACGAAGCACCGACCCTGAAGGGGTCGAATGTTCAGGTGAGATGCAGATGAATCAATTTGTACCATTCATTTGATTAAATCGACGATTAACGCTTGAATTCCAAGCCTTGTTTGCGATGGAACATGCGACCCCTTCAGGGTCGGGGGCAATCACTCAACCTTGTACTACAAATATTCGACCACCTTCGGGGTCGGCCGTAGCACTTTAGTGAACAGCATCTCATTTTGGAATACTAAAGATAGAGATTTTCGAAATCAAGTTTTAAGCACCCTACCCTTGGTTCTGCTAGTGTGCAAGATTCAAATTCAATTCGTAAAAAATTATTTTTCTACAAAAAACAAAAATACGCAAGCCATATTTGTGACTTGCGCATTTTTGATATTCTCAATTAAACTTTCTATCAGTTTTTTCCCTTCAATGTAACAATCGGGATTAACATCTCTTCCAAGGAGATTCCGCCGTGCTGGAAGGTGCCTCTATAATATGAGGCATAGTAGTTGTAGTTGTTCGGATAAGCGAAGAAATAGTCGTTTCCGGCAAAGATGTAGCTGGAACTTACATTTGGCGAAGGAAGTCCGATCTTCTCCGGTTGACGAACGCACATCACCTCCTTTGGATTGAAATCCAAATTCTTTCCTACTTTATATCTCAAATTGGTATTCGTATTCTTATCACCCACAACACGGATAGCGTTGTTCGAACGAATGGTTCCGTGGTCTGTTGTGATGACAACCTTCACATTCTTCTCTGACAAAGCTTTCAAGAAATCAACAATAGACGAATGTTTGAACCAAGAGAGGGTCAACGAACGGTAAGCCGCTTCAGAAGAGGCCAACTCACGAATCATCTTTGAGTCTGTACGCGCATGTGAGAGCATATCCACAAAGTTAAAGACAACCACATTCAGCTGTGACTGCATCAATTGAGGCAAGTTCTCCATCAACTTTTCGCCCGACTGCGTATCGTTAATCTTATTGTAAGTGAATGTATATTTCTTTCTGTAACGGTCTAGCTGAGTTTGGATCAGCTCATCTTCATGGAGGTTTTTACCCTCTTCATCCTCCTCTTCCACCCAAAGTTTAGGAAACATCTGCTGGATTTGCAAAGGCATAAGGCCTGAGAAAATAGCGTTGCGCGCATACTGCGTTGCCGTAGGCAAAATGCTGCAATAAAGAGATTCATCTTCTGTAATAAAATCATTACTAAGCATCTCCTTGATCACACGCCACTGATCGTATCTGAAGTTATCGATCAACAGGAAGAAAACTTTCTCTCCTTGATCAAGCAACGGGAAAACCTTCTTTTTGAATACATCCGGACTGATCATCGGACGGTCGGCTCCCTCTTTGAACCAATCTTCGTAGTTCTTCTTGATGAACTTAACGAATGTGGAGTTAGCCTCATCCTTCTGCATCTTCAACACCTCATCCATCTGGTTGCCAGCATTTTCCAATTCCAACTCCCAATAGACCAACTTACGGTAAACGTCCATCCAATCCTGATAGGTCAACGAATCGTTTATCTGCATACCGATACGGCCAAACTGCGAACGATAACTGTCTGTCGTCGTAGCAGAGATGATCTCCTGCTTATTGATATTCTTTTTTAGGGAAAGCAAAATTTGGTTCGGATTGACCGGTTTAATCAAGTAATCAGCAATTTTATTTCCGATTGCTTGGTTCATGATATCCTCCTCCTCGCTCTTTGTGATCATCACCACAGGAACCGTGTTGTCAATCTCCTTTATCTTAGAAAGAGCCTCTAATCCGTTCATACCGGGCATGTTCTCGTCCAAGAAGATGATGTCGAAGTGCTCTTTACCGCAAGCCTCAACAGCATCATAACCATTATTGACACAAACCACTTCGTAACCCTTCTTTTCCAAGAACATTACGTGTGCTTTCAATAGATCAATCTCATCATCTGCCCAAAGTATTCTGCTCATTTCATTATAGATTAAACGTTATACAGGTCCTATCGACCTAAATACAATCTCTTGAAAAGCTCCATGTAAACAGTAATGTTTCCGCTCTCTTTCAAGACATCCAAATTATCCTTTGAAATAACTATGTTTCTATACTCAACACCTTTGAGAGCATTCTTAATGTCTGCACTCTTCACAACCTGCATCAAATAAGAGTTAGCCAAAGCAGCGCTAGAGATAGAACCCACAACAAACATCTGAGGGAATGCCTTAGCCGACTCAACCTGCGTACTCAAGTTCAACAACGACTGAGAAGCCGCATTGTAAGAGTCAATCGTAGTCTTCACTGCATTAGCATCAGCACTACCCTTTACAACTAGAATCACGAAGTAATGAGGAGCCTCCTCATCGTAAGTATATAGACCTTTATATTTCTTCAAATTTTTAGGAGCAGCAGGCTTAGCTGGTTGCGGCGTCTGAGGTTGTGGTGTCTCCCCTGCTTTTGCTTCCGGAGCAGGAGTTTCTGCCGGTTTCTCAGCAGGCTTAACCTCTGTTGCTGGAGCAACCGGGTTTGCCGATGGCGCAGTTGGTTTCGCATTGATCAGATCATCACCCGCCTTAACGTTAGACAATGAAGTATTGGAAGCTGCTATGCTATCCAACGCCTTTTTTTCTATGTCGACCAACTCAACCTTAGCACCTTGAGAAGCGCTGCGTTTTCTTTCGCCAACTGTGATGCTATCACGATAGAAGGCCTTGTAATCGTCCATGGTGAACTTCGTGCCAATCAGCTCTTCGTTTTCAACGGCAATCACATACGAGTCATATTTCTTACCATACAACAACTTCTTGACGCCATCATCCTCGAATATTCCCTTCTGATACCAAAGAGCCTCCTCCAAATTATCCAAACCAGAAACGGTCAAAACACCTTGTCTTACGCTCAAATCGAAGTCCTTAACCAAGAACTTGGTGAAGTTATACATGGCCGTTACATAAAGTAAACGGTTCGCCTCCACCTCAGTTGGGTCTGTTGTTAGTTTAAACAAATAAGGAATGTTTGTATTTGTTTTGAAGCGACGTTCTCCTACACCATTTTCAGCGGCATCCTGTTGAACATTTTTGTCACGCAAAGCCATCAATCCGCCAGGAGTACCTGCTGCAGGATTGTTGCCTTGGTTCATCAAAGCCAAGATATCCTTAGCCATAGAAGAAACATCACTTGTTGGATAATGCTCCACTAAAGACTTAAGTGCAACAGCAAAGGAGTCTCTATCACCCGTTTTGCCTATACCCAAAGATCTTAACAATAAGAACTTAGGCATTAGGGCAGAAACCGGATAATTCTTCTCCATGTAAGCCGTATTTTTGTTGACTGTTGCAAAGTTGCCATTCAAATAAGCCGCGTATGTACGTTCATACAAAGAATCCTGCTCAGCAATCATGAGCTCCAAAGTTCTCTTGTAATCAGGATTACTCAATATCTTAGCATATTTTGTATCAGGATATTGGTTGATGATACGCATACGGTAATCGTTAGATGCTTCCAAATTTCCTATCTTCTCATTGATTCGATAGCAATAGAAATAGGCATCCACTACCCTACGATCTTGAGGGAAACGACGGGTAAACTCTTCGAATGTCTTGATTGCCTGAGGATAATCCATCAACTTCTCATCATAGAGCATTGCCATATTAAACAAAGCATCTGCAATTTGCACATTAGAAGCCTGTACCTGTTCAGGTGTGAAAGGCATCTGTCTCAAATAGTATTCTGGACGTTTTGGATCATTCTCTGCGGCGATCTGTGTCTTGTTCTGATTCTGATCATCACCCAGCAGTGAATCCGGTATCATCTGATTCATCTGAGCATCGGCCATAGCATCTTCGGAGAAAATAGCAAGTGCTTTATTTTTACGGTTCCAATCATCTTCCAACTTACGTTTTCCAAACTTACGTTGGAACTCCAACTTACCCTTGTCGACAGTCGCCTTATTGGCAAAATACCATGTATTTCTGTCGTTGACGCCCAATGCATTTCGGTTCATCACAGCCACATTCTCAATCTCTATATCAAGACGTTTTTGAGCCAAACGCTCTTCCTCTTCACGTTTGCGTTGAGCCAACTCTTCATCGTTGATTTTCTTGATGGCAGCATTGATAGCAGCCATACGAGTCTCTTTCGGAGCCAATGCCAAAACCTGCAAGCTATCCTGTAGGGTTACGGTCTCATAATCGCGAGCCAACTCATTCAATATCTGAGACAATCTGGACACGCGGATATAATCATCATGTTTCTGATCTATCAAGGAAGAAGCCTCTGAATAACAAGGCTGAGCCTTCAGATAATTTTTTTGAGTATAGTAGATATCTCCTAAAGAGATAAGCGTCTGTGCTTTCTCCAAACCGTTTCTCGTACTTTTTTCTGCAGAAAGGATATAATTCTCAATAGCTTTTGTCGTATCAGCTTTTGCCAAATAGATATTTCCTATTGCATAATAGATTTGATCCAAGTAATCGGAGTTTTTGCTCTTCTTTGCCATCTTCTCCAAAGACTTGATCAAGTCTGTGCTTTCTCCGCCTGAGTAAACCTCAGTCTGGCGGATTATTGAATTGAACTCCATCTCGTAAGATGTGTTATGAGAAAGCACCTCTTCAAATTTTTCGTAAGCCTTAGCCTTATCGCCCAACTCCTGATAAAGCTGACCGGCAATGAAGGTAAAACGCAAACGCGTCTTCCTATTTTTCTCCGTAGCGATGGCTGTTTCCAAATAAGGCAAAGCCTCTTTGTATTCGTGTTGGGCAATCAACAAATCAGCGTAAGCACCAGCGTACAGATTATTCAGTCTTTCATCAAAAACCGAATCGTCCACCTTTTTCAACATATCATCAGCCTCATAAAACCACTCCATCTCCTTTAGCGACCTAGCCTTCCAAATCATTGCCTCAGCCACAAGTGCCTTATCTTCAGAGAAATGTTTGGTCACGTATGTGAACATAGCCGATGCGGCCAAGTAATCATTTGAATAGTATTTTGCCTTTGCAAAAAGCATCCAGACATCATCCATCTTAGGATTAAACTCCTCCTGGTTGTAGAACGACACATATTTAGGGTCGCGCATCTTCTCGAATTTCTTCTTAGGCTTTTTCTTTATAGAGTGTTCTTTTACAGCCTTTTCGCATTTTTCCTGAGTACGTTTCATATCGCTCACAGCAACACCTTTGGTGGCACCATTGCTTACAGAATACATCTCAATGATATTCGAATAATCTGGTTTATAAGCCTCTTCTATCTTTTTATAACCTTTCTTATAGGATTCATCGGCATTGAAATATACATTATATTTCGTTGTCATGGCGTGGTAATTACGCCTTAAAGCGGTGTTTTTCTTCGTGGAACAACCCACGATGAAAAACAGCAAGCATAAACTGGATATTATATACTTAGTTTTCAAACCTAAATCTCTTTTTTATATAAAACTAATTTTTATCAAAAAAATTGCATGAACGCGTTAATTTGAGAAATGAGACAAGAACAATCTTACCACATCGTTCGTATTTGCGTAAATCAACAGACAGAAAAGGAAAGCCATACCTATCATCATAGCACGTTCCATAAACTTCTGGCTAGGTTTTCGTCTGGTAATTAATTCATAAAGAAGGAACATCACATGGCCACCGTCCAAAACCGGAATTGGCAAGATATTCATAAAGGCCAAAATAACAGACAAGAATGCCAATACCTCCAAGAAAGCCTGAGCATTGAATGGAGATGGAAACAATCCCATGATGGCAATGAAACCACCCATATTCTCAGCGCCCTCTTTGGTAAAGACATATTTCATATCGCCGGCATAACCAGTCAACTTTTTCACACCTTTCGAAATTCCTGCAGGAATGGATTCAAGGAATCCATATTCAACTCTCTTTACAGGGAAGAAATTATCCAATGATTTCATATAGACACCGATCTTACCCTGAGCATTCGGAGTAACCGTCAACTTCAACGTATCAGCACCTCTTAAAACCTGGAAATTCAGAGCTTGATTCTTATGGGCACTAATCATCTTCAAAGCGTCGGAGATGAAAACCGTTGTGTCGTTGATTGCCAGCAATCGGTCGTCAGCCATCATACCTGCCTTTGCGCCAGAAGAACCAGTCATCACCGAATCCACCACGAACGGCATACGATAATAGGCAAAACCTTGCTTTTCGCGCAACATACGCTGCATAAAATCAGCCGGTATGCCAATCACAACCGTGTCTGAACCTCTTAAAACAGTAACATTTTTCCCATCAAAAATCTTACGAATAGAAGCATCTCCGAAGCCCATATCCAAAAGTTCACCATCAACAGAATAGAGGATATCACCATCTTGGAAACCTACGGCCTTGGCTGTAGAGCTGTACTCCATACCTGTAGAGACCTGATTCAGCGGAATATATTCTTCACCCCAATGGAATGCAATAAAAGCATAAATTAAAATTGCCATGATGAAGTTGAAGACAACTCCAGCCACCATCACCAACAGTCGTTGCCAAGCCGGATGAGATCGGAACTCCCATTTCTCTGCGGGTTTCTTCATCTGCTCTGTATCAAATGATTCATCAATCATTCCCGCAATCTTGACATAGCCACCCAACGGCAACCAGCCTATTCCATACTCCGTCTCACTGTTTTTAGGTTTGAACTTGAACAGAGAGAACCATGGGTTAAAGAAAAGATAGAACTTCTCCACCCGGATTTTAAACAATCGGGCTACAATGAAATGGCCAAACTCATGAAAAATCACGAGAATGGACAAAGCAGCTAACAATTGCAGTATGGAACTAAACATAAAGTATCAGTTTTTAATTATAAACAAAAAAGAGAAGGCAAAAAAGAACCTTCATTAAACAAGAGAAGATGCCACTTTACGCGCTTCCGCATCGGTAGCGACATAATCCTCATAAGTCGGTTTTTTAATGAACGAAACGCGTTGCATGGTCTGCTCTATAACGTCAGACATCTGCAAAAAGCCAATCTTCTCATGCAAGAAGGCAGCTACCACCACCTCGTTGGCTGCATTCAGGATGCATGGCATATTTCCGCCCTTATCCAAAGCGTAGAACGCAAAAGCAAGGTTGCGGAACACCTTCATGTCCGGCTCCTCAAAGGTCATATCCTTGCATTGAAAGAAATCGATGCGCGGATAATTGGTCTTCACACGTTCCGGATAAGTGAAGGCATATTGGATAGGCAACTTCATATCAGGCAAGCCCATCTGTGCCTTAACCGAACCGTCCTCAAACTGCACCATGGAATGGATGAGCGACTGAGGATGAACAACCGGAACAATCTGGTCTGGACGGACATCGAAAAGCCATTTAGCCTCAATCACCTCAAAACCTTTATTCATCATAGATGCAGAGTCGATCGTGATCTTTGCACCCATGCTCCAGTTGGGATGTTTCAACGCATCGGCAGGAGTCACATGCTCCAAGAAATTTCTGTCCTTGCCTCGGAACGGACCACCCGATGCAGTCAATATGATTTTCTCTATAGGACTCAACTCACCAGCCAAACATTGGAATATGGCAGAATGTTCGGAATCGACAGGAAGGATGGCACTCTTGTGTTTTTTTGACAAGTCACACACAAGGTCACCAGCCACCACCATGGTCTCTTTATTCGCCAAAGCGATAGTCTTGCCTGCCTTCAAAGCATGGATTGTAGGCAAAAGACCTGCATAGCCTACCATGGCGGTAAGCACAATGTCTACAGGCTCCATTTCTGCCACTTCGGCAATAGATTGAGAGCCAGCAAACACCTTTATCGGAAGATCCTGCAAAGACTCTTTCACAAAAGAGTATTTGTCCGGATTGGCAATAACGACCACCTCCGGATGGAATTTACGAGCTTGTTCTACCAAAAGTTCAGCACTATTATTGGCCGTGATGGCATACACCTCGAATAAATCGGACTGTTCCTCGATCACCTGCAAAGCCTGGGTTCCGATAGAACCTGTCGAACCCAATATGACTATCTGTTTCTTCATCCTAAAACTAATTTCTAAAACTTATGCCTGGTTAATTGAATGTCATGAAGGTTTCCGGATCCAATGGTCGACCCATCTTCCAAAGTTCGAATTTCACTTCATACTCAGCAGCCTCATCCAAAAAAGTTGCTAAGATTTCACCACCTTGCACATTATCGCCGACTTTTTTAAGGAACGGCTGCTTAATTGTATATATAGAGATCAAATTGTCGACATGTTGAATCTGCAAAACATAGTAATTGTCAGGGCTGTAACCCGAAAAGATGACAATACCATCCATGATGGCATGCACACTCGACTTCCTATCGGTCATCACCACTATGCCGTTTCTACCGCTAGATGGATCATATTTTGACGTCACAACACCCAAAGTCGGTTTTGTCATCAAATAATTCAAATCCTGTTTGTCATGAGATTTTGGTTCTTTTTTCTGACTCTCCTCATATTCTTCTCTAAACTCCTTCTCTTTTTCAGAAGCTTCAACAGAACACTTAGCACGTTCCTGCTCTGTCAGAAGTTTTATGTTTGAAGTGCTGTCTACCTGCACATCGTTAGCCATCACCTTACGTAGCATCTGCACATATTCGGTCTGTTCATTCACCACATGAAGCAAAGAGTCGATCTGCACAGCATCCAACAAAACTTGTTTTCTCAAGCTTATATTCTCTGTATATCCAGGAAGGAATCCACGCAACGGTGTTTTGATGATCAGATAAGCAATCATGAAGAAGTACATCACTGCTACAAAGAATGTCAACAAGAAAACATTCAAGAGAGAGAGTCGGATGTGCGAAAGCTCCTCCAATGTGTTTTCATTCAAAATTGACAGTTTGTATTTAAACTTTATCTTTTTTAAAAATGAACTTTTTTTCATCTGCTTTTCATCAATAAAGACAGGATAAGGACTCCCCCTCCTGTTCTGCTTATGTTATATTGTCCTTCTTCTAAATTCAGAGCAAGTAATGGCAGTAGCGACCGCCACGTTCAACGACTCGGATCTGCTATTGCCCGTTTGGAACGAAGGAATAAACAATCGTTCCGTTATTTTTTTCTCAACTTCAGGAGTTATTCCATTGCCTTCGTTTCCCATCACAACAATGCCGTTTTTCGGAAGATTCTTTTCGTAAATGTTCTCACCATTCAAGAACGTACCGAAAACGGGCACCTTATTGCCTAACGTATCGATAAAGCTGCACAAATTGCCGTAATGCACACGCACACGACCTACAGCACCCATCGTAGCCTGCACCACCTTCGGGTTGTAAACATCGACGGTCTCATTGGAACAAAGGATATCTCGAATGCCGAACCAATCTGCAATGCGAATGATGGTTCCCAAATTTCCGGGATCCTGCACAGTATCCAACATCAAAGATAAGTTATTCGAGATAAAATTCCAATCTGGGACATATTTAGGCTGATGAAACAGAGCGATTGCCGACTGAGGAGAACAGAGCAGCGAGGCCTTTTTGATCTCCTCGCAAGTAGCCACAATCACCTCTTCGGCGTTGCAACCTGGGTGTTCTGACAAAAACTCGTCGGTGGCAACCAAAGTCTGACATGCAAAAAGAGGAAGAAGGTCTGATACGATCTTGTTACCTTCTGCCACAAACAAAGAAGCTTCGTCCCTCTCCTTTTTCTTAGAAAGAGACTGAATCTGCTTTATCTTATTCTTACTGAGCATATCACAAAAAGAGAGCAAAAGGCAAACCCTCCGCTCTCATCAATTTATTTTATTCCACATTTACCAACCAAATCTCGTATGCCATTGGTCTGTAATTGATGATATCAGAATCAACAACTCCACTTACTGTATAGAGGTTACCATTACCGATAGAGAAAGGGATAATGACCTTACAATGACCACCTGCACACATGTTTCTCAAAGCCGTTTGGAATCCTACGCCATAGGATTTTCCACTAGGGCTTGAAGACAAAGTGATAGCAATCGGATCTGCATAAGTAAGTGATGTGTGGTTATAATACATTACACCGTCCAAGGTATAGCCCACGTAACGCACATAAGCATTGCTTCCGGTTACAGGATCCAATGTACCTGTACCTTTCGAAATCTGGTGATAATACAATCCATAAGAATCTTTATAATAGATAGGCTTACCAGAAGCACTGATCCACTCCCCATCTCCCTGAGGTTTTGTAGTGACCACCTCTATATTACTTCTTTCTACGTAACTATTAATATCGTCTTTTTCTTCATTGACATAATCTGCATAACTCTTTGCTTCACTACAAGAGAATGCCATTGCTCCTAACAAGAGAACCAATAAAGAAAATTTGATGTACCTAAGCATATATTTTTTTTATTTGTTATAATTTGAATTTTCGGTTCAAAAATAAGGTTTAAGAATCGAAATACCGCCTCTATTTGCTTTCTATTAAATTTATTTTACAAAAAATAGGACTCCAAGGTGCCACGCAATCCTTATAACCCGAAACGCCATAGGCCAGATATGAAGGAATGATAAACTCACCTTCGCCAGAAACATGTAGCAGTTTAACGGCTTCTTCTATGCATTTTTCAACCTTGCCTGTGCCCATTTTGAACGTTTTCTCCACGTCGCGAAGATCATCACAACCCATACCGTCCAACATGGTTATGGAATAACGAACGGTTACCTCAGCACCCACAGCCACGGTATCTTTACTACCTACTTTTGAGATATGATAGTGGATACCCAAACCTGTGCTATCCATTTTCAGACCCAAAGAGTCGATATAGTGACGGATGTCTGCCCTCTCCAGTTCAACAAAGCCACGGTTCATCTCTATCAAGTCCTGATTCAAAGTTGACTTAGGCAACTTATTGGCAGGCACTTGGGGTTTGTCTTCCCTACAAGAAGAGAAGAGAAATAAGAGAAGGAGCCCAACACCCACTCCCGAAAACAGCTTCGAAAGAGATCTGTTATTTATTTGTTTCATTTGATTCCAATTCTTTCTGAAGAAGTTCCTTGTACTCTGGCAAAGCAGCCTCAAACTTCTTGATTGTCTCATCCAAAGAGACGTAAGACTCGCCTCCTGACGCATTGAGATGTCCGCCACCACCAAATACCTTTGCAGAGAACTCATTGGTAGGGAATCTACCTTGCGAGCGAAGAGAGATCTTCACCTTGTCTGTATCCTCCTTAATGAAGACAGAGAAGATGATTCCTTTGATAGACAACGGAATGTTTACGAAGCCCTCTGTATCGCCTTTTCGGAAGTTGTAACGTTTCAACTCGGCGCTAGAGAGAGTCAACAATGCCGTACCACAATCTGGATATATCTTCATGTTTTCGCTCAAAATATAACCCATAAGTCTAAACCTATCAGCAGAATAATTATTGTATACCTTGCGATAAATTTCGTCTTTATCTATGCCTTTTCTGATCAGCTCGGAAATGATACTGTAAATCTCAGAGCTGTTGGAGTTGTAAGAGAATGCACCCGTATCTGTCATCATACCAACATAGATACACTCTGCGCACTCCTTGGTCATCTCTGTAAAGTAGCCCATACGACAAATCAAACGGAAAATCATCTCTGAAGTAGACGACATCTTAGGATAAGAGATCACCACATCAGCAAAACCTCCAGGATCCAAGTGGTGGTCAATAAGAACAACATGTGCCTTTGAATCGGCTACCACAGTTCCCATCTCTCCTATTCTGCTCAAAGTGTTGAAATCGAGCGCAAAGATAAGCTCTGCCTCGTTGATAGCCTTATCTGCCTGAATTTTCTTCTCTGGGTAGACAAGGATTTGGTCGCTTCCTGCCATCCATTTTAAGAAATCGGGATAAGCATTAGGAACGATGACCGTCACTTTTTTTTCTAGGATTTGGAGAAATTGGTACAATCCCAACGATGCACCCAACGCATCTCCGTCTGGAGAGACATGGGTTACAATCACGATGTTGTCGTTATTAAGGATCTCCTTCTTAGCCTGTTGTATCTTCTCTTCGTCAATAATCTTAGTAATCATATCGCCATTTTTTTAGCCATACAAAGTTAAGTTTTTATGCTCAAAAGCGCACTATCTTTATGGAGATTTTGTTAAAAGGTGAAAATAGGTGAATTATAGCGACAAGAGGAAAAGTGTATTTCTAAGCTATTTTTCGGAATTCGGGCGTAGTTCTTTTGTCTAAAAAACCGTTCGGAAGAGCTACGAACGAGGAATTCTCCATTTCGAGGAGCATTAAAATAGACAACTAGCTACAGATGAAGGAATAATTTCGATGAAAGCAAATGCCAATAATCTATGAGATAGGTAAAGAGTATAATAGAACTTAAACAGTAAAAATTCAGAATTCAAAACTCTTTTTCAAAAATCCACAACAATAAAATGTCAAACTCTTTTGATATTTGCTGGATTCAAGCGGACAATGCAACCTCATTTAAATCCAAGTTTGTCAATTGTTTAAATTTTTGTAAAGGAGTCATATACCCTAATCTTTTCCTCGGTCTCGAGTTTAAGATGTTTT
>JALNVE010000051.1 GCA_023227695.1 Paludibacteraceae bacterium | reverse complement strand
TATCTCGGTTGGCAGTACTACTTCTGCCAACGCTATTAGTTGTTTTGTTTCCATGGTATAGAAACGTTGATACTTGGTTTTTTATGATATTTCTTTCCCCACTAAATTTCTACTGACCCATAGAAACCCGATATCATATATAAAAAAAGAGAAGCCTAAAAAAGCTTCTCTTTTGCTGTAGCGGGAACGAGAGTTGAACTCGTGACCTCCGGGTTATGAATCCGACGCTCTAACCAACTGAGCTATCCCGCCATCATTTCTGTTTTGCGGTGCAAAGATAGGCATTATTTTCAACTCCGCAAGAGGAAAATGAGAAAAAATTTCATTATTATTCCCAACAAATGCCGTCATTACCCGCTTTCTCCTTAATGTCAAAACAATAACTATAAAGAAAAACCGAAGATTATCTTTCTTTTTTCATACAAAAAAGAGATGAATAGATACAAGATTACAGAATCATCCTAAACATCAGAAATTTATAACGCTCTGCAAAGAGTTTTCTGTTATTTTTTCTATTTTTGTATCAAAAGCTTTTATAAACGAATGATTACTTCATTCGTTTCCTTTTTTTTCACATATAAACACTGATCTTTTAATACCATAAATCAGTATCAGCAAATGTCTAAGATCATTGCCTTTCTATTCGCACTTCTGTTTTTTATCCATATACCCACGTATGGAGAGAGTAGACGATTCTCCCTATTCGAGGCAGAAAACGGAGCTCCATACAGCGATGTGAACCATCTTTTCGAAGATTCTTATGGTTTTTTATGGATCAGCACATGGAACGGACTCATCAAATTTGACGGATACAAATACAAAACATACACACGCTCTAAAACGGACAATTTCAGCCTTCCGCACAACGTTTGTTACAACACATTCGAAGACTCTCATAAACGGTTATGGATCTCTACAGCCAGAGGTCTTGCTTACTACGACAGGACTCACGATAATTTCAGACGAATTGCACTTAAAGGTAGAAAAACAAAAGGCGTTTCCAAAGCCTTGGAAGACAAAGATGGTTATATTTGGATGCTTTGTTCACAAAACGTCTTAAAATACAACCACGAAACAAAGACAGCAACAGAATTTGAAATGAGAGGAGACAACATGGAGGATTGTGGTTCCTGCATCTGGGTCTGTTCTGTTGACTCTGGCGTTAGTATCATCGACAAAAAAAGTGAAAAGATAAGCCAACTGGATATCATCAAAGACAAAAGCGGAAACGCCATCAACAAACACATACGGGTCATCAAACAGATTTCAAACGGCGATATCTATCTTGGTTCAACCGATAACGGACTCTTCATCTATGACAAAAATGGTCGTCTGAAAAGACACGAAACGGCCAACCCTAGCTCACCCTACTCTTTCCGAAACAACTTCATACAATATATATACGAAGACCGCAACCACAAAGTTTGGATAAGTAACATGAACGGAAACATATCCAACTACGATCCGGAGAGGCTTCAATTCACAGCATTAGACTATATAATGCCAAATAATATTGACAAAAATTGTTTAACGACCAGCTGCATCCTGCAAGATTCTTACAACAACATTTGGCTCGGTACACACCGTTTCTGGTTGCTATATTCGAACAGACTATCCAACGAATTTTCCATTTTCCAACATAACAACACACAGCCCCACACTATCTCAGGAAATGCCATCACCTGTTTCTCCAGTTATGAAGACAACCTGCTTGTAGGAGCCGACGGCGGAGGTCTCAACATCCAACAAGGCAAAGGCAACAACTTCATCATAGACAAAAATTTGGGCAAGATTGTTCTAGACATCAAACCTGAAAACGAAAATGGACTATTCTGGATTGCTACTTGGGACAACGGACTTTATCTCTACGATTTCCCTCAGAAAAAAGTAATCAAGCACTACACAAGCGATGAAAAAGACATGGATCACACCCTCCCTACAGAGAGGATTAATTACATATTAGTAGAAAAAGATTTTGTCTGGATTGCTACCGATGGTAAAGGAGTAGCCCTTCTGAACAAAAAGACAGGTGAAATAACAAGCTCAAACAACTCAGAAAAAGATCCATTCAACATCAACAATTCAAAATTCATCACCCATCTGATGAAAGACAGCGAAGGCTGGTTATGGATCAGTTCAAGTGAAGGTTTACGTAAATACAAAAACGGTCAACAGATAAACTTCTCTTATTCCGAAAAACCGGGTGACTTGCCTCAGAACCAAATCACCATGTGCATGGAAGACAAGGAGAAAAGAGTCTGGATTATCACCAGTACAGGTAGTTTAGTCTCTTATGATAGGAAAGCGAATGTTTTCATCAACTATGCTGAGACGACAGACATTCCTGAGAATCTAAAGTTCATCACAAGCGACAAACAAAACAACCTTTGGATTGGAAGTCAGGACGAAATTATTCAATTCAACCCTGATGCAAAAAAGCTGAAACATTACAGTTTGGAGAAAGAATTGGAGCGTAACTTTCTTTATCAGAAGTCGGTCTACCTACATCCAAACGGAGAGATTTACTTCGGTTCTAACGACGGAATGTTCAAGTTCAACCCTACGAGATTGGCAGGACAAGACAAATCTCCAAAGATCTATTTGAAGGACATTTACATTTGGGACAAAAAACAAGAGATAGGAAAATCGGAGATTCTCAGTCGTTCGTTGAGTTGCACGGACACCATCCGCATCAACCATAAACAGAACTATTTCACTTTGGAATATGTAGGCATCGACTTAGAGAAATCCGGAAGTCTGCACTACTCCTATTTTTTGAAAGGACTGCATCACGATTGGATTGAGGCAGGCAAAGAGAGAAAAGTTTCTTTCACCAATTTGGAGCCCGGCACCTACACTTTCCTTGTAAGAGTAAAAAGCAACGACGGTCAACTATTTCAGATTGACAAACCTCTCACCATCATCATTCTGCCTTCTTGGTGGCAAACTTGGTGGTTCAAAACACTTTCAGCATTGGTAGCCATTGCGTTGATCGTGATCTATTTCACGGTACGAATAAGGAATTTGAGGAAACAAAAAGAGAGATTGGAAATTCTAGTGGCCAACAGAACCATAGAATTAAGGCAAAAGAACCAAGAGATTGAAAAGCAGAAAGAGAGCGTTGAATCCAAGAATAAAGAGCTGGACGAAACACTCAGTTTGAAAAACAGAATTCTGTCCATCATTGCACATGATCTAAAAAACCCTGTCACAGCTATTGTCGGCATGCTTTCCTTTCTTTCGGAAGAAAAAAAGGGAAACGGACTGGAAGAGAAACTGCTTACCGATGTCACTCTGGCCGCACAGAAGTTGCAAGAACAGATGGACAACATCCTACAATGGGCAAGAATCCAGACGAAAGACATTTTCTATTCGCCTAAAGACATCTCGGTAGCAGCACTGACAAAAGATTCGCTGTCTCTGATGCAAGGTCTCGCTACAAACAAACGTATAGACATCACGATGAAAAACTCGGCTACGCACTATGCCTTTGCCGATGAGAGAATGATTGCCACCGTGATACGCAACTTAATCAACAACGCGATTAAATTCACCCATTCGAACGGGAAAATTGAAATCTCCATCGACGAGAATGAAAAAGAGATCTCCTTCCAAATTAAAGACAGTGGCGTGGGTATGAGCGAAGAGAAGTTGAGCAAAATTTTTGAGAAAGATTTCAACGCATCAACCTTCGGTACAAACAACGAAAAAGGTTCGGGTCTTGGATTAAAGATTTGTTACGACTTCGTCATTGCCAACAAAGGCGAAATCAACATTAAAAGTAAAGAGGGAGAAGGAACAACCATACAGATGACGATTCCTTTGGGAAGTCCCATCAACGTTTTAGAAGAGGAGAAAGAGGAATTTGATTTATCGTTCGGCAAAGGGAAAAACTACATCAAGAGCAAAGGAAACTCCATCCTCATCGTGGACGATAATCCGGACATTCTCTCCTACCTCACGCTGTTGTTCCAAAACGACTTTGAGATTGAGAAAGCATCAGACGGAGAGACGGCTCTCGAGTTAGCACTCAAAGACATTCCTGATATCATCATCTCCGATGTGGTGATGCCTAAGATGGACGGAAAGGAACTTTGCCGACATCTGAAGAACAACGCTTTGACCCAACACATACCGATTATTCTGCTTACGTCAGAAGACTCTGCCGACAACCAGATAGAGGGTTTGAACCTCGGTGCTGATGATTACATCACCAAGCCGTTCGACGGAAATATTCTGTTGGCTAAAGTTCATACGCTACTTCAGAACCGCAAGTTGCAACTCCAGCATCTACGCAACAGCATCTTAGCCGCTCCGGAAGGTAACATGCCAGAGAGCAAGGACGATGCATTCCTTCGCAAAATCACGGAGATACTTCAGAAATACATCTCCGAACCAAATCTTTCGGTCGAGTTTATTGCAGACAAGACAGCCCTAAGTAGAGTTCAATTGTTCCGTAAGTTCAAAGCCATTACAGGCTGTTCGCCTTCAGAATACGTGAAGAATTACAAACTGCAATATGCAGCCACTCTGTTGAAGAGCGGCAAATATTCTGTTGCAGATGTTGCCTACGAGGTTGGGTTCTCAGATCCTAAATACTTCGGAAGCTGTTTTTCAGAGAAGTTCAACATGGCACCATCCGTTTTTGCAAAGCAGAATAAGGACGAAAATGGATAATTGCCCTTTTCTGACAAAAAGAGGCAAAAAGAGCCGCCGCTGTGAAAGCTCTTCCTTTTCTCGTACCTTCATTTGAGAGATAATGACTTCATTTTTCAAAAAACAGACTCATGACCTGAAGTCATCGACTAACAACTGATAACCATTCGTTTAATTATCAATACCTTAATTTGATTTTTTATTAAAATAAAAATAGATCAACGAAAAGATGAAATGACTGAATTTTTATAGAAGTTTCCTCTTTTCTAATATTTTCATTCCCCCAAAGAATGTAAATTTGAACAATAATTTCGATATCTATAAGGGTTGATATCGAAATTAAACCATGATATAAACCAAACAAAACTAGAACATGAACAGGCATTTGAAATTTACGGCTATCGCTTACCGCGCGTTAGTCTATTATTCCTTTTCAGGAGGGGAAATAAACGGGGGATTTTTCCTAAAACGATTCAGGAATCCAATTCACATTGTTATTTGCGCATTAGCGCTGTTAACTTTTTCAGCATCCCCAGCTATCGCTGCTGGACAAAAGGGCGATTTAACCCTTTGGTACGACTCTGATGCAGGGACCACCTTCACCAACGCCTTGCCTATCGGCAACGGTTACATAGGCGGTATGGTCTACGGAGGCGTAGGAAAAGACAGAATCCTTCTCAACGAGAGCTCTCTTTGGAGCGGCAATCCAGGCAACAACAACAAACAGGGCGCCAGCAACAACCTAGAGAAAGCCCGCCAACAAATCTTTGCGGGAGCATACAAGGATGCCGACGGAACGCTAGGCAGCATGCTCGGTTGGGGAATGGCTCATTACCTTCCAGCCGGTAACTTCTATTTGGATTTCAACGGTCAAACGGGCGGAAATTACTACCGTGAACTTGATCTGAAAACCGGTATCGCCAAAACGACCTACACCGCCAACGGAACAACTTTTACCCGTGAGTATTTCGGTTCTTATCCCGACCACATTTTGGTGTTCCGTCTAACCGCCGACAAGGCAAAGGCCCTTAGTTTCTCCGCTTATATGGATTGTCCATTTATGAACAATGCGGGCGCAGCTTCAGACTCAGTTCTTTATCTGAACTCAGGACCTGATGCGGTTAAATACCAGATTCGTGTCGTAGCTAAGAAAGAGGGCGGTTCCATCAAGACGCAAGACAATAAACTGATCATTTCAGGTGCCGATGCCGTTACTTTCTACGTGACAATCGGTACAAACTTCATCAACCACAGAGATGTTACGGGTAGGGAGAATGTGGTGGCAGAGACAAACCTCGGAAAAGTTTTGGACAAGAGATACGAAGATGTTTTGAAAAATCACTTGACCGATTATCAAGAACTATTTAACCGTGTAGACATCAATCTTGGCGACGAGACCACGGCAGACCAAACAACAGACAAGCGTGTCTACAACTTCAAAAGCACCAACGACCCTGGGCTTGTTCGTCTTCACTACCAATTTGGCCGTTACCTTTTGATCACAAGTTCACGTGATGGCGGTCAGCCTGCCAACCTACAAGGTATCTGGAATGCAGACAAAGACCCTATCTGGGGCAGCAAATACACCACCAACATCAACTTCGAGATGAACTATTGGATGGCAGAGACAGGTAACCTAACGGAATGTGCAAAGCCATTTGTAAACAAGGTGAAATCATTGACCGGTCCAGGAAACGAAACCGCAAAAGAGCACTGGGGCACCAACCAAGGCTGGGTTCTCCACCACAACACCGACCTTTGGAACAAGACCGCTCCAATCGATGGTTCTTGGGGATTCTGGCCAATGGGTTCGGGCTGGTTGTCTAACCAGATTTACGATTACTACCGTTTCAACGGCGACGATGCTTACTTGAACGACATCTACTCTACCATGAAGGGAGCCTGCGATTTCTATTTGGCAACCATGATTACGGAGAATGTCTCTGGCAAAAACTATTTGGTAACGAGCCCGAGTGTATCTCCCGAGATTCAGCACAGTGGATGCGACGCAAGCTTTGGCTGTACAATGGATATTCAGATTATCCGCGAACTTTTTGCCGCTACAGCAGAGGCTGCCAACAAATTGGGAAAGGATGCTGATTTCGTCAAGAAATTAAACGAAGCTTCGGCTAAACTCCCTCCTCATCAGATTGGAAAATACGGACAACTTCAGGAGTGGTTCTTCGATTGGGATAACCCTAACGACCACAACCGTCACGTATCTCACCTCTACGGCCTATTTCCAAGCAACCAAATCTCGCCACGTACAACTCCAGAGTTGGCGAAGGCTGCTATCGAAACCCTCCGCGAGCGTGGCGACGATGCAACAGGTTGGTCTCTCGCTTGGAAAATCAACTTCTGGGCGCGTCTATTGGACGGCGACCACGCCTACAAATTGATTCAATTGCTTTTAACTCCAGATAAGACATACAACAATTTGTTTGATGCTCACCCTCCTTTCCAGATTGATGGAAACTTCGGTGCGGTATCTGGTATCAACGAAATGTTGCTTCAAAGTCAGAACGGTTATTTGGACCTTCTTCCTGCCCTGCCATCCAATTGGAGCAACGGTTATGCTAAAGGTATCAAAGCCCGTCGTGGTTTCGTAATCGTTGGCATGACTTGGGAAAAAGGCAAGATGACAAGAGTAGAAATCAAATCTATTCACGGCAATAAATTGACCGTCCGCTCTGGCGACCTCATCAAGAGCTACGAAACAGTTAAGGATGGCATTTACAGTTTGGATGCAAACCTCGAACTTTTAAGTAAAGAGGAGACGGTTGTCAACATTCCTGCTAAAATTGAAGCAGAGGCTTACAGCCTTATGAAGGGAATCCAGACAGAAGATTTGGAAGACGGCAGCCAAGACATCGGATTCATCAACGATGGCGACTGGACTCAATACAAGATCAACGTTCCTGAGAATGGCAAATACATCTTCAAGGCTCGTCTAGGTTCGGAGGCAACAGGAAAAAACGTCATGACCCTTAAAGACGAGAGCGGCAATGCGCTTGCGGCTTTCACTATTAACACAGAGAAGACCACCGGTTGGACAGAATTTTACACTGACTCTACAGAGATCAGCCTCAACAAGGGCGAACAAACAATCACCCTCGAATTTACCGGCGAGGATAACTTCCTCTTCAACGTAGACTGGTTTGAGATTCTAGACAAGAGCACAACCGGTTGCAATGCCATCAAAGCATCGTCAACCCTCTCTGCAAATGCCATCAAAGACCAAATTCAGATCCGCATCCATGCCGATGCGGCTTCTGCTTCACTATACGACAGCAAAGGTGCGTTGACTCTCTCAGAGAATCTCAATGGCGTTGGCGAACACAATGTAAACATCAGCAATTTAGCAAACGGTGTCTACATCCTTAAGGTTACCTGCAACGACGGCAGCAAATTGTCAATGCCGGTAGTCATCACAAAATAAGAAAAAACATTACTTAATTCTTTTCATTTTCCATAATTGAAAAAAGAGATGTCTTAGGGCATCTCTTTTTTTGTTGTTTATAAAAAGAAGAAGAGAAGGTCATCTTCATGTATAATGTGTGTTGCCCCTCCGGGTACGTGAGTTCCACACACAAACACACTGATAACCAGGGCGGTGCCCTGGTCTGGTATTGTATTGGGCTTTCAGCCCGTTGAAATGCCAAGCTCAATTAACATCAAAAATCTCATTAATCCGTAAAAAGACATATTTCTCACTGCATTCCATATTATACTCTTTTAAAAACACACCAAGTCTCGTATCATTTCTATTCTTACACGGGATGAAAGCCCAGCACAACGATAGCCTTGGGCAACGCAATTGGCTACAATACGATTTGCATTGAAGTTTCCGCGCCCCGTAGGTGGCAGCACAAAAGGTGGGTCTGAAAACATGCTGGTTTTAACTGCCGCCTTCGCGGCTAATCGGTTGCTCATCATTTTATTCGTTAAATAGCCTTGTTTTTTGAGCAAGATTTCGAATCGAAATTGAACACCCTACCTCTTAACCCCTCATTTATAAAAAAATGGAGACTCTGAAATGCAAGTTTTATCATCTTTCAATTTTTATCTGTATATTTGCGCGAACATAAAAAATTATTCAAATATATATGGCAGACATTAAAACCTATTTCAAGACGGCAGAAGATAAGATGGCTAACGTCTTAGTACACCTTGATGATGCTTTGGCTCACATTAGAGCTGGTAAGGCAAACGTTCGTATACTCGACCCGATCAGAATCGACTATTATGGAAGCGTTGTCCCTTTGGCAAACGTGGCAACAATCACTACTCCTGATGCACGTACCATCGTTATTCAACCATGGGAAAAGAAGCTCATCTCTGATATTGAAAAGGCGATTATGAACTCAGAAGTTGGTATCACTCCTGAAAACAACGGTGAAGTGATCCGTCTTGCCATCCCAACTTTGACAGAAGACAGACGTAAGGCTTTGGCAAAGCAGGTTAAGGCTGAAGGCGAAGATGCGAAGATCAGCGTACGCAACGCTCGCCGTGATGCCATCGAGGCTCTTAAGAAAGAGATCAAGAACGGCTTGGCTGAAGACGAGGAGAAAGACGCAGAGGCTGAAGTTCAGAAAATTCACGACAAGTACATCAAGAAAGTTGAAGATATGCTTGTCCTCAAAGAAAAAGAGATCATGACCGTATAGGCATGGTTCAATCTTTGTAAGAAGAAATATGCTCAGGAGATTGCGTGGCATCACACCATGCACTCTCCTTTATTTTTTTATTGTAGGGTTCTATTTATAACCCTACAATACCTACATTTTTAATCGGCACACGAAAGAATTCAAATCAATGATGCAAGGTTTAGTCATCAGAAACACAGGCAGCTACTATCAAGTAAAGACGGCAGAGGGCTCTGTCTACGATTGTAGAATCAAAGGTTCCTTCCGTATTAAAGGAATCAAGAGCACCAATCCCTTGGCAGCAGGCGACCACGTCACCTTCGACCTCACACCCGAAGGCACTGGCCTCATCTCCGAAATCGGGGAGAGGAAGAACTATGTGGTGCGCAAGCCATCCAATCTTTCCAAGCAGCTCCACATCATTGCAGCCAATGTAGACTTGGCTCTTCTCATTGTGACCATTAACCACCCCGAGACCTCCACCACCTTCATAGACCGTTTCCTTGCCACCTGCGAGGCTTACTGCGTGCCCGTCAAGATTGTCATCAACAAGATGGACCGCTACACCGACGACGAGAAGGAGTATGCAAAGGATCTCTGTTACCTTTACGAAACCATAGGCTACGAATGTCTCACCGCTTCTGCCGCCACACTCGACGGCATTGAAAAAATAAAGGAACTCCTTTACGGGAAAATAACGTTGCTCTCAGGAAATTCAGGCGTAGGGAAATCATCCATCATCAACGCCATTTCGCCCGACTTCAAGGCAAGGACAGGCCTCATTTCCGAAAGCCACGACAAGGGAATGCACACCACGACCTTCTCCGAAATGTTTGAATTGGATAATAACAGCTACATCATAGACACCCCTGGAGTCAAAGGATTCGGAACCATCGATTTCCAAAAGGAGGAGGTGGGTCATTTCTTCCCCGAGATTTTCAAGGAGTCGCAGAAATGTCGTTTCAACAACTGCTCACACACGCACGAACCAGGATGTGCCGTACTCGAAGCGTTGGAAGAACATCGCATCAGCCAGTCGCGCTACAACAGCTACATTAGCATCATGGGCGACTCTGACGAAAACAAATACCGATAAAACAAGATTGTCATGAAGGTGAACTACGACAATTTCAATAATATAAAGTATATACTTGCGGTCTTCGCCGTCGCCATCATATCGTTATCTGTTTACTACTCAAGCAATTTAGCTAACGACATGTCGAAAGAGGAGCGCAAGAGGATAGAACTTTGGGCCGAGGCTACCCGTCAGCTTGTTGACGACAGGAACTCCGACCTCTCATTCATATTGAAAGTAATCGAAGGAAACACCAGCATACCAGTAGTCATTGCAGACAATGAGGGAAACGTCTACATGCACAGGAACATTGATGTTCCGAATGACGGCTCCGAGCAATTTTTGAAAAAGAAGATCGCCAATTTCAAGGAGGTGCACGACCCCATCATCATTCAGTTGGACGAGAGCACCACGCACTACCTCTACTACGACGACTCTACCCTGCTCAAGCAGTTGGCCTACTACCCATATATCCAATGGGGAATCATCAGCACATTCTGCCTCATCATCTTCTACGTTTTCACCAGCGCAAAGAAGGCAGAGCAGAACAGGGTTTGGGTTGGACTCTCCAAAGAGACCGCTCACCAGCTGGGCACCCCCATCTCTTCACTGTTGGCATGGGTTGAAATTCTAAAGAGCAACGGCGTTGAACCCGACCTCATGCCCGAGATAGAGAAGGATGTGAACCGTCTGCGTACCATCGCCGAGCGATTCTCCAAAATAGGATCCATCCCCGAAAAAGAAAGCATTTGCCTCAACGATTTAATCGACAATTCGTTGTCGTACATGAGAAAAAGGACCTCGAGCAAAATCGCCATCACGTGCGTTTATGACATGTCATCTCCGGTTTACCTTAGATTGAACAAGCCTCTTTTTGAATGGGTGATCGAGAACCTATGCAAAAACGCCATCGACGCCATGGAAGGAGAAGGAAGGATTGATGTTCATGTGTTTGAGAAAGAAGATAAAATAGGAATTGACGTTCAAGACACAGGAAAAGGAATTGCAAAATCAAAGTTCAATACCGTTTTCAAGCCTGGTTATACCACAAAGAAACGAGGATGGGGACTTGGTCTGTCACTCGTAAAACGCATTATCGAAGAGTATCATGAAGGAAAGATATTTGTCAAAAAATCCGAAATAAACAAAGGAACCACATTCAGGATTCTACTTAAAAAGGAGAAAAATGACAGAGACGCACGTTAATTGTCTCAAATTTCAGCCAATAAAGAAATAAAAATCAAATATTTAACTAAACATCTGTAAAAAATTAAAGAAAAATAGCAAGGCAAGATGTTTTCGTATTGCTAAATTTTGTAATTTTGCAGAGTTTTAAAAAGTCCGTACAAAAGTGGGAAAATTCAGTGCATACAACATTCCATTGAAAGACCTTTCCAAAGGATCTCGCAATTATGAGTTTAAATTGGACAACGAATACTTCAAAAACATTGAAGGAGCAGAAGTTCAAAAAGGAAATGTTCTCGCAAAAGTAGAGGTTAAAAGAACATCTACGGCTTTTGAATTAACTTTTGACATAACAGGAATTGTTCAGATTCCTTGCGACAGATGTCTCGACAACATGGATCAAGAGATTGACACACAAAATCAGTTGATCGTGAAGTTCGGTTCGGAGTACGCCGAGGAAAGCGACACGATCATCGTTGTGCCAGAAGAAGAAGGAGAGATAAACCTCGCATGGTTTCTCTACGAATTCATTGCGCTAAACATTCCGATTAGACATGTCCATCCAGCGGGCAAATGTACGAAGAGCATGGTCTCCAAATTGAAAAAGCACTTGACCCGAGAGAAAGGTGAAGATGACGAAGAGCCAATCGAATTCATGGATGAAGAGGATTTGGTCATCGAGGAGGAAGGCGGTGTAGAAGAGGAGCAAGCAACTGATCCTCGCTGGGACAGTTTAAAGAAACTTATAGAAGAAGATAATAATAACTAATTAAATTATAAAAAAAGATGGCACATCCGAAGCACAGACAATCTAAGACAAGATCAGCCAAGAGAAGAACTCATTACAAGGCTGTAGCTCCTACATTGGCAGTATGTCCAAACTGTGGAGCTTTGCATTTATACCACACTGTATGTGGCGAATGCGGTTATTACCGTGGCATGGTAGCTATTGAAAAACCAGCTGCCGTTTAATTATCGGTAAAGACACAAGAAAATATATAGCCTCCCGGATTCAGTTCCGAGGGGCATATTTTCGTATAGATACCCCAATAAAAAAGTCAGAAACTCGAATTATTATATTTCACCTCCACTAAATTTAGGAATAAGGGTTTGTCATTATGAACATTGGGTTAAAACATTTATTTTGAACCTATTTTTTAGCGGACGTTCCGTCCACTGAGTGACCGCCATATATCCATTTCATTTCCGTCTGAAATAATGAAAAAACAAACTTTTGCCAATCACAAAGGCAGAGTAAATGTACCTATACGCCTTGATGGCTCACCGGAAATGGCGTACTAAGTCGCGACAAGAACAAGTATAGGATCAAGGGGAAAGTCGCGGTCAGTTTTTTCTACCACTAATGAATTGCTTCTTCTTTTGTTTCTATAAATAAATCTAAATTAAGTTTTCTTTTTGTACATTTGGTCTAAGAATAAAAGCCAACGATATGATTAACAAAGAACGCATATTGGAAATGGTCGAAAAAGACCTACCAAACATTCAAAATAATTTCAAGCACTTACACCAACATCCCGAGCTCTCTTT
>JALNVE010000050.1 GCA_023227695.1 Paludibacteraceae bacterium | reverse complement strand
TTTTACGCTTGGCAATATCTCTCTTAATAGTTGATCTGTTTTCATTCCGCAAAGATAATGCTATTCATGAATTTTGGGGAATATTCTTGTCGCTATACCAACCCCACCTATCCGCTGATCCCGATTTACACAAATCAAAATTAAATTAATTTGTTAAACAAAAAAAGGTCGACATGAAAAACGTCGACCTTTTTTTTAATATGATTTCTTTATTTGAAATAAACCACCTCAATCGTTCCTTTGTAGTTGCGTCCGTTGATCACTGCGTCATAGAAGTAAACACCTGGGTCAGCAACTCCACCTTTTGTTGTTCCATCCCAACCATCAGTTCCTTCATAAACACGGTTTCCGTAACGGTCGAAGATAATCACATCACGACCCTTTAAGAAGACATCATTCAATCCAACAGAGTTGAATGGAGTAATGGCTGTTGGCAATTTATCCATAACATCAACTGAAACTACGTTTGAAGGCATTGCTGGACAAACGCCATCTCCAATCAAGACGTAATACAAAGCAGAATCTGTTGGAATAAATCTGAACTTATTAGCTTCACCAGACATATTTCCAATCAACAACTCATCCAATCCATCCGTTCTATTCAACGAGTCAAGAACATCACCATATTTATCGAACGAAGCTGGGAATCTACCGTCAAACAAACCTGAAATCTTATACCAATGATAGAATGCTGGTTTGTATGTTGTATTCAATCTGAATTCCAACTCATCTCCCATCCATACTCTATTTATATGAGATGGATTAGTCGCCAAGAGGATACTATCAGTTACATAACGTTGATGAATAGTCAACCTCACACTATCCTCAGAATGTAATTCATCTTTTCGCCACAAGTTCAAATTGGCTTCAGAACCAACGACTTTAATGCTATCTTCCTTAGTCAACAATAGAGGACCACAGTAGGTGAAATAACTGTCGTAACTAGTGGATCTACCGCAAGAGTTTTCAGCATAATAGTACATTGAATGCGATTTACCATCATACATGACAGGGGTTCCTGGCTTATACTCTTTATCATCAACATACCATCCATTTTTCTTAATTTCAGAACCCATATCATTTACACAAGCTTTGCTATCAAGTAACAAGTCTTGTAAATCGAAAGTATCATTATCGCAATGATGTAACTCATTAGAAGCAAGAGATACTCTAGGACGCTCGAAGATAGTCAAGTAAGCCTTGGCCGTATCTGAACATTGTGTAATGGTATCCATTACAACAAAGTAATACAAACCGCTCTGAGATTTTTTTCTAATCTTCACTTTTGCATTGAAAATAGAATCACGAACCTCTTTATTTGCATCATAGAACTTAGAATAATAAGTACGTGGATTATTACTATAAACCAATGTTGCCTCAGAAATTGTATCTCGATAACAATCGTAATTGAACACACTAGGAATAGGAACCATCTCACCACCAAGATCCAAAGTAACAAATCCACGTGCAAAACGTATTTCCTGAGACCACAGACTGATAGCTGAAGAATCGGATCCACACAACGTCTTCGAATATGCTTCCAAAGAGACCACATTATAAAGCTTATCCATAAAGGCCACAACCTTCACACTATCTTTGTTTCCACAATTATCGCTAACATAGATATATACATCTGTTGTTTTGGTAAGAGGAGTTCCTGCTGCCGGTACTTGCCAAATCTCAATATCATCTTCAAAAGTACAAGCATCTTCAACATGCCCCTTCAACAGATCATCCAATTTTGGCATTACCCATTCACAATTCTTGATATTTTCAGCAACAACCGTATCTTGCCAATCTTCAGGCAATATCAATTTAGGAGCCAACGTATCGACAATGATCACAACCTGAACCAAAGGAGCGCTTTCATTACCACACTTATCAACAGCTGTCCACTCTCTCCATAATGTATACGAATTATATGCACAAGAGTGAGTATCAACTGCCCTATTGTTTGTTACTTTACTTGTAATTTTAATATCTGCCTTATCTGAACAATTATCTTCAGCCTCAACGGTTACCGTTTCTATACCTGGAATCTCATCTTCACAAGAGAAAACCAAAGTATCCAATTGGGTCAAGAAGTAAGGAGCTTTAGTATCATTGATATTGAATTCTTGAGAACATTCAATTACATTATCTCTAACATCCTTAATACGATAAATTCTAAGCAAAGTATAGTTGCAATAATTATCTCCTAACGTATCATCCTCATAACCCAACCACTCTTTGAATTTGCGCTCATCGTTAATTGAACCGCCAGCCGCCTTAAACTCTTCGAACGACATATAAGGAGCAGGAAGCTCTCCATAACATTCGTATGTTACATTTGGCAAATCTGGACATGTTAAGAAAGGAGGAACCATATCGTTGATTAACACATGCTGATCGCAAGTTACCACATCTCCGAAAACATATGTGAATGTCCAATTGACATCAGTTACTCCAATCTCATAATTATCAGCACGACCAAGATTATCACTACGCATAAATGACACTTCTGCAGCATTACAATTATCGATCGTTATTTCCGGTTCCTTCAATCCTGCTGCCTCTACCTCAGCTGCTGTAGCATATAAATTTTCCAGCAAATTCACTTTAATCGTATCCTGAAGAACTGTACAGTCGAACAACTTAGTCTTAACAGTTATGGATTTCTCGCAAGAGTCTTTCATCACACCTAACTTGTCTATAAAAATCCACTTGATGTCAGTCTTTCCTAATGGGAAATCTTGAGAATCCCAAATTATTGGATTACCATTTTCATCTACCACCAATTCTCCATTAAAACGACGTTCTATGATTGGGATAATTGTATCCTCATCACACAAATCATAAGCTATTGGGATCTTAATATACTTTGACAAAGAATCTGGATCCAAACTACACTGACCAGGGTTCAACTCAATCACCTTATCTTTATCCGTATCACAATCTGTCATGATCAGATCCAAAGAGTCTTTCACATTTATCGTCATCACACAAGAGTCCTGATTCATTCCCTTATCAGTAAAGACCCAAGAGAAACGATGTGTACCGATAGGATATTCAGCACTCTCCAACTCTTCATTATGATAAATCTTAACAGAGCTATCCTTCTGCATAACCCAAGCTGTAATATAAGGAAGCAATATTCCATCGCATGAATCATTGACAGTAAGAGTAGGCAACATCAAATCTTTATAAGAGACTGAACATTGTACTTTTGCTCCTATATTCTTAATTTTCTCTTGCGGACAAATACCACCTAAATCAAATGTAGTATCCCTAATAATAACATTTTGATAACATGTATCTTCATTATTCTTTTTATCCCTAAATATCCAAGAAATAAGATATGTAGTATCTTTCTTGAAAGCCTCTGGCAGGTCAACATACGACATGTCTGCTAAAGTCAAATAAGGAATACCTTCAATATCACCAGAACAGTTATCATGAGCGATAGGATTACCCAACCTCGTCCTCACTAATTCTTTAGAAGCCACACAAGAATCTGGATCCAATTCAATAATGATATCATCAAGACCATCACAATCCGCAAAAATTGGTGGAGTGAGATCCTCAATAACTACCATTTGAACACAAGAATCTGAATTACCCGCAGCATCTTTGAATGTCCATGTAATATATGTTGTATCCAATGGATATGCATCTTTCATAACATCTTTTCCATCACTCCTCTTTCCTACTCCAGAGATAACATCACCTGTTGGAGAACAAGGATCATCCTCATCCGTTTTTGGAATATACAATTTTCCTTTCATTATTAAGGACTCTGCCGTAGCTACACAATTAGCATCAGCAGTATCTACAATTGTCTTCAATGTACTACAATCAAAGAACGGAGGCAATGTATCAAATACCGAAATGGTTTGCGTACAGAATGAAGAATTTCCTGATTCATCAGTAGCTGTCCATACAATATATGTATTACCTAAAGCATAAGGATCATCCAATGAAGAAATTGGAGTTGTCTCATGAGTACGAGTCCAATTAATTGTCAATTTATCAGGATCTGTACAATTATCTATAGCACCAAGAGAATCTGAATTAGGAATATGAATATCCACTATAGATGCTGGGACCAAACAAGACTCATCTACATAGAAAGAATCTGTCTCTCCCCATGAACCACAATTCAGAGTAGGAGGAATTGTATCCTCAACGGTGATTTTAGATACACAACTATCAAGAATTCCCTTTCCGTTGTCATAATACCAAATTACCTTATAATATCCCTTTCTGAATGGTGTTGTTACACACTCTGGAAGTTTATTAAAATTTGTCACTTTTAATGCCATCTTCTCGTGAGGATCAGTCTTACAAACAGACTTATCGTCATGTCTATGATGCACCTCCTTAATCGCTACAGAGTCTTGATCAGTAAATTCACTCTTGAATTCTGTAACAACAGAAGCTGGAGTTGTATTCCAATTGGCATCCAATTCACTTATACGACGAACCATAAATGGATATCCTATTGTATCATAATTTTTAGACAATGCTGTGCTCATGCCCAAATCATCATAATTGTAACTTCTTCCATCACAATTATCATATAGATACTTAACCTCTTTAAAATAAGGTATTGATGCTACAGGAACATCCTCCAATGGCAAATCCCATATTGCATAGCAATCATCACCTGCATACAAAGTAACATTTTCAGGACAATTGAGAGGTGTTGGAGCATACATCGAAGCTATGACCACCTTTTGCGTACATAATACATTCTTAAGAGTATCATTTTTATCATCAAATTCATAAGTAAGATCTGTAACTCCAATTGGGAATCTATGTTTCAATAATTCATCACCTGAAATAATAGAATCGGTCACAGTACCCAAAACATTACCATCTTCATCAACATATTCGCCTGTGTATTTAATAGTAAGAACTATTGCAGCCTTATCACACTGAAGATCAGAAACAGTAGGTATCTTCAATACATTTTCCAAAACATATTCAGTATCCGGATTTCTAGTTCCTTGCGGTTGAGCTGATGCATAAGCATATTCTCTTTGCGGATTCTTATTTACCGAAGAACGAATAGCTAACAATGAATCACAAATAAACACAGGACGGTCATTCAAAACCACCACTTTGTTATGACAATAAGTTACATTGCCTGAAGGATCTGTAAAACTCCACAAAATAAAGGTAGTACCTATATCGTATGGATCATTCAGATCATTCTCCTTTGTATATTTACTAATATCAACACCAGGATCAACTACTGTCATAGATGGAGGAGTTACATTGGTTCTACCTTCATAAACTCCAGTAATTAAAATAACAGTATCCTTAAAGTTTTCATCAGGTAAGATAGGTGGTTCAATTATTTTGAAAACATCAGAATCACCAGGAACTGCCTGACAACCTTTTTGTGTAGAAATATTAACTGTATGATCATTAATCAAATCACAGTTGATAAAAGGTTTTGTTGTGTCTGTTATCTCTACAGAAACATCACATTTGTCTGTTTTACCACAACCATCTGTCAATGTATAGTTTAAATAAAGATCACCAGCATGAGCCTGGAACGGTATCTTTTTAAAAGAACCATCTAACGGATTTATCAAATCTGATGCAGCTAGAGTGATTATTGAATCCAAACTGTGAGCTGTCTCTTTTGCAACATAATGCATGTTGATAGTCAACTTTGGATTTTCATCACAACTTGTCTTAAAATTAGGAATTGGCAAGTTAATGATAGTATCCAAACTTGATGGAGACAAATGATATATGGTATCTTCTGAAAGATCATCACAATACATTTCAGGAGCATCAGGCGTATGAACATAGAATGTATCATTCAGCGTTGCCTTACAAACTCCATTTACAATCTCCAACTTTATAGGATAATTATTGACAGAAGCATCACAAAGCGAGCTTTTATTGAAATTATTGATATTAACAAAGCTACTATCCGTTCCCATTGTTGCACCTGTCCAATTCCAGATATAACCTTTTCCTTTTACAGCATCCGCATTATTGATAAGAATCGTATCTGATGCCATGGCTGCACAAATAGAATCATAACCTTGTTGTGTGGTCAACTTCATACTAGAAATATTAGGTTGATCATATACCCACAAAGTCATCGTATCTGTACATTCTGGAAATGCATTCAACTGACCACTAATTAATTTATAAGCAGACAAAACCAGCTTATAACTTTGATCTGTAGGAAAAGAGTCGCTCATCAAAGCACCTTGCTCCACACGAATTGCAGCTGTTTTATGATCAACAGCTTCATCCAAATAAACTTTTGTGCGATCACTTTTCAATCCATTAGGAGCAACTAAATCCCATACATAAGTATAATCTACACCAAACTGACCTAACCAATCCAGCACATTTTCATTTTCCAATTGATAATTCAGAGAATAAGGGAATTGAGGTACACATATATTGGAATCTCCTTTGATATCGGGACAAACAGAATTTCCACACTCCGTACCAACCAAAGAGAATTTGATCGTATCTTTTCCATCAGTAACACTATAATAGAAAACACCTGGTTTCATCATAACAACTTTAGCTTCATGTTTCTGATTAAACTGATCCAAATTATAAGTAACCTCAGGTACACTTGGTACATATTCAGACCATGGCTCTACTGTTGAATATGTAGAATTTGTGTATTTTATCCATTGATAATTAGCATTACGAGGGAAACCTGCTGCCTTAACAAGAATTTCGTTACCTACACATGCTGATCGTGGAGAAACACAGACAGAAGCAGCCTCGGCACTAATATAGTCAACGGCCACAGTAGCACATGTAGGAAACTGTTCGAAATAAGGTTCGAATGTATAATTTGCAGTTACATCAGCAGGCATGAGGCCATAGTAAACCATCTCTATTCTAAAAATATTATCTTCACCTGCTGTTATATAACTTTGAACATCTGAATAAAATTTATAACGAGCCACATCTGATCCTTTTGCCTCAAAATGACTCGTAATCAAAGTACTTCTAGTCTGATCCCCAACTTTATACTCCTTATAAACATCAACATCCATCATATCTGTAGTTGCCGTACCATGGCCCGTTCTTGACATAATACTAGCATTGGGATCCCAAGTGGTACATGTTTTAGGAACAATCAAATAAAAACGCATAGTAAAACGATAAGTTTTACCTCTGTACAAACTATTAGGAAATGTAATTGAGAAGAAACTTTCATTAATGTTACCTTGTTTTACAAAGAAATGATTACGAGGATTTACATTTAAGGAATCATCTATGTATAAAGAATAACCCAACTCGTTCTGATTCATAATCGCTCCAGATTTAGCTTTAAAAATAATGCCTTGATCCGAAAAATATTGTTTCAAGTTTCCTGGAGGAACAGTATTCCAATCAATAGTAGTGTTTAGTGAATCTTCTCTATCAAAATCAGTACCATTAAAATAGTCTCCTGTAGTAGTTTGACGACAAACTTTTTGTAAACAATTAGAAGCCAAAGAGATTTTCATGCCTAAACTCTTAGTGAATTTAGGTTGAGGATCCATTGAATAATAAGAAGCATCTACCTTTATATAAAAAGATGCATTAGTCATATTCTGTGAATATGTAAAAGAATTCTGATAATTTCCTACTGGTTTCCAAGTAATACTATCAGCTGAAGTAGACCAAAAAAATGTATATCTCTCTGTTGCTGGTTGATCTACTGGCTCCACATTGTCAACACTAAACAAAAGTGGATCATCAGGACAAGCCAAATGAATCGAATTATCAACCAACGAAAGAGTCATGTTCTCAAATGGGTCAGAACCAACTTGAGAAAAAACCGGCAACGACAGCACAAAGAATGAGGCTAATAACACCGTTATTCTAACTCTCAACACAATCAAAATTCTCATATATCAAACTTTTTAGACAAAATAACTATAAAAAAAACAGACCTAAGAAAGCTCTATAAAACTTTGAATTCTTATTCAATCTCTGTTTATAATATAAGATTAACACACTCAACAAAAACACTTTAACAACGAACATTTTTTCACTAACTAGTACTTACAAACGTTGAAAACCCATCATATAAAACATCAACCTAAACTCTTGTTATCGTAAAAATTTGTTCTCACCTCAAACTTTGGCACAATTATTGTCTTTCTATTTTATGGCTATTTGTGCAAAATATTTAAACAACCAAATTAGACAACACAAACCGCCAAAGGCAAATCAACAGCACCAAAGGAACGTGTTTTTATAAAAGTGACATAACCAACTCTCACTTTCTGTCTATTCTACTGTATTATCGCCACAAATCTAAAGATAATATTCTAATATTTAAAACAAATTAGGTTTTTTTTTGAGACATTTTCTTTGAAACTATTTAAACTAAATACATTTTATTTTCACAAGAATGACTAACACGTACTTACTAACATGATAAGTCACTGAAAACAACAACATTCACATTAAATATTTTTTTCTGAATCTAACTCAAAAACCTAGTAACTATGTTAATTTACGCAAAAAGCAAGATGGATTATTTGTAAAAAATAACGGATAAAATAATGTCATCTGGTTTTATTGTTTAAAGGCTATTTTCAATTTCAAACAGACAAATTTTATATAAAAACCAAATCACAGTTGTCCGATAATCTTTTTGTTCTTTTTTACAATTAGATTTAATAAGATAGCAAACTATCATTCTCGAAACAACCCGAAAAATAACTAAAAAAAATAAAACTATTTTATGGATAAAAACTGCCCACGCACATTTTATCCATGATCCGTTTTTCTCTCCTATTCATTCAAAGCACAAATGCACTCTAAGTCAAACAAATTCAACTTTTTTCAACATCAATAATAGCATTCTGTTTCATCAATACGATTTTTTGTTTGATAAAAGAAAATATTTTAGCAATTTTGCGTAAATTTTGAAGATTGAGAAGATTCTAAGTTTAAATTAAAATAATAAATAACAATGACAAAAAGTGCATTGCAAATCGCAAGGGCTGCATACCAGCCTAAATTGCCAAAGGCATTGAAAGGCGCAGTTGCCTTGGAAGAAGGAAAAGCAACTCAGTCTGTTGCAGACCAAGAGGAAATCAAGAAGTTATTCCCTAACACTTACGGAATGCCAGTTGTAACTTTCAACTCATCTGACAAGAAGGTTCAACTTCCTGCTATCAACGTTGGTGTTATTCTTTCTGGTGGTCAGGCTCCTGGCGGACACAACGTCATTTCTGGTCTATTCGATGGTATCAAATCATTGAACAAAGATTGCAAACTTTATGGATTCCTAGGTGGTCCTAGCGGTTTGATCGACCACAAATATATCGAGTTGACTTCAGGCATCATCGACGAATACCGTAACACAGGTGGTTTCGACATCATCGGTTCTGGCCGTACTAAATTAGAAGAGCAATCTCAATTCGACAGCGGAATCGAAATCTGCAATAAACTAGGTATCAAAGCATTGGTTATCATCGGTGGTGACGACTCTAACACTAACGCATGCGTTCTTGCTGAGTATTACTTACAAAAGAAATGTGGCATCCAAGTAATCGGCTGTCCTAAGACGATTGATGGTGACTTGAAGAACGATATGATCGAAACTTCTTTCGGCTTCGACACTGCATGTAAAGTATATTCAGAGGTTATCGGCAACATCATGCGTGATGCTAACTCTGCAAAAAAATACTGGCATTTCATCAAATTGATGGGTCGTTCAGCTTCACACATCGCTCTTGAGTGCGGTTTACAAACTCAACCAAACATCTGCATCGTTTCTGAGGAGGTAGAAGCTAAGAAGATGACTCTTTCTCAAATCGTAAACAACATTGCTGAAACTGTTGCCGCTCGTGCTGAAAAAGGAAACAACTTCGGTGTAGTTCTTATTCCAGAAGGTTTGATCGAGTTCATCCCTGAAATGAAAGTTCTTATCGCTGAGTTAAACGATCTTTTGGCAAAAGAATCAGACGTTAAGGCTGCTGTTGCTAAATTGAACCCTAACAGTGCAGCTGTTTACGCTAGTCTTCCTGAAAGCATCGCTAAACAATTAACATTAGAGCGCGACCCTCACGGAAACGTACAAGTTTCTTTGATTGAAACAGAGAAGTTGCTTATCGAAATGGTTAAGAAGCGTCTTGCTGACATGAAGGCTGCTGGTACTTTCAAAGGCAAGTTCTCTGGTCTTGGTCACTTCTTCGGTTACGAAGGACGTTGCGCAGCTCCTTCTAACTTTGACGCAGACTACTGCTACTCTCTTGGAGTTAACGCAGTTCAACTTATCGCTAGCAGCAAGACTGGTTACATGTCATTGATCCGCAATACTACTGCAAATGCAGAAAATTGGATTGCTGGTGGTGTGCCTATCACTATGATGATGAACATGGAGCGTCGTAACGGTATGATGAAACCAGTTATCCGCAAGGCATTGGTTGAACTTACCGGTGCACCGTTCAAGAAATTGGCAGACAATCGTGCAGATTGGGCTATCAACACAAGCTATGTTTATCCAGGTCCTATCCAATACTTCGGTCCATCTGAAGTATGTGATCAGCCTACTAAAACATTAATGCTTGAGATTGGTGCTAAATAAGCAAAACAATCAATCATAAAAGAGAAAGGTCGACTTCTGTCGACCTTTTTCTTGTCTATCCATAAAACTACATCTGAAAAACAAGCTGAAATCAGACATCAAAAACACCGAATACATCTAGAAAAATAGATCTTTTGCTTAAAAAAAACACAAAGAGACAATAAAAAGAAATAAATAAAGTTAATACTACATAGAACACAATAAAAGTGAACTGATATAGTTAATTTTTATGTACGTTAATATGCATTTTATGTATATTTGTAGTTAATAAAAAATGTATAATAGCAATGCTTTGGATTTTATTTTTCATCTCCTTATTCCTTTCTTGGGTCATTACTTATATTATTAGGAAATGGGCCATTAAGAAAAGATTATTGGACATGCCTAATCAACGTAGTTACCACACAAAGATAACTCCTCTTGGAGGTGGCATTGCCATTGTAGCTTGTTGGTACATGTGTATATCTTTCTTATATGCAGCATATCCAGAGTTGATGCCTGACAATCTTTTCAATGCTCTAATTCCAGGAATACTCTTATTGATTATTGGAGTAAAAGACGACGCCATTCAATTGTCTCCATGGATAAGACTCATCACACAAACTGTTGCCATTCTGATATCCATGTATTTTCTTGGAGGATTATCACAAATAGATTTCGGCGCTTTCTCCCTCACCTCTCCCTTAATTGTTAACACATTAGCATTTATTGCCTTCTTATGGTATATTAATCTATTTAATTTTTACGACGGAATAGATGGTAACTTAGGAACAGAATCCATCAGTATCTGCATCATCAGTTTACTTTTGGTATTTCCGGATAATCCATTGATTTTCCTTGTTGCGTGCATTGGCGGTTTCTTGAAACTCAATTGGCAAAAAGCTAAAATTTTCATGGGAGACGCTGGAAGTACTTTTTTAGGCTTCAACTTTGCCGTTTTTGGAATTTATTTTCAAAACGAGCACAACGTTTCCATTGTATTATGGGTTATGGTCTGTATGGTTGCTATCTTTGATACATCATATACGCTTATCAGAAGAATTATATACAAAGAGAACGTTCTAACTCCTCACAAGAACCAAATGTTCCACAGATTAGTTTCTTCTGGATTTTCGCACCAACAAGTAGTGATCATTCAGCAATGCCTTAATCTGTTTGTCATTGCAGGCGTATGGTATGCTCACAGCAACCCTTTGATGATAATTCCGGCAAGTGCTTGCATCATTGCAATTTTCCTAATTTATGCTTATTGGGTTGAAAAGAGATACCCTTGGCAGAAAAAAAACAGCAAAAATAAAGTTCAAGCCAAAAATTACAATCAGGTTCAGCATTACAAACGAGACAAGTTGAAGACATTCTAAAGATAAAAGATTGGTTTGTCAGACCAAAAACTTCCATAATATATGTCAAAAAAATACAATGTAGGTTTGGCTCTCAGTGGTGGTGGCACAAAAGGCATAGCTCACTTGGGAGTATTAAAAGCTCTAGAAGAAAGAGGAATTAAAATCGACATTATTTCAGGTGTTAGTGCCGGAGCTATCATAGGCGCTTTATACGCAGATGGGCATAGCACAGAGGAAATCCGCAGTTTTCTACAAAAGAACACTTTTTTCCAAATGGTCAGATTCAACCTTCCAAAAAACGGAGGATTGGCAAGCTCTGAAAAGCTAAGGAAGAAATTGGACCAAATGCTTGTTGCAAAAACTTTCGAAGACCTGAAAATTCCATTAATAATAAATGCCACAGAACTAAATTCCGGCAAAAACGTTTACTTTAAATCAGGAAATTTAGTTGACTGTATAATAGCCTCAGCCAGTGTTCCTCTTTTTTTCAATCCTATGTTAATAGATGGCAAGCAATACGTAGATGGCGGCATTTTCTGCAATCTTCCAGCTTCAGTTTTAAGAAACGAATGCAATCTGCTTATCGGTGTTCATGTCAACCCAACCTCTCCGATAAAAAAAACAGACGGAGTTTTGGATGTAGCTGAGCGAATATTTCATCTTGCGGTTAACGGAAATACTATTGAACAGAAAGAATTTTGCGACCTTGTGATAGAAACAAAACGAGCAAAAAAATTTGGCATGTTTGATGCTTCTAAAGCTGATCTTATATATAAAATAGGTTACGACTATGCAGTAAAAGCTTTTGATAAATTCGACTTCAGCCAGTATGGATTAGTAACCAAATAAAACATAGGCAAATAGCATCAGCAGGGGCTTTTCTATTAAAAAAAATAATAAAATTCAATCCAAAAGTTTTGCATTTTAGAAAATAACGCATACCTTTGCACCCGTCAAACAAAAACAACCTGATTGAAACGACGAAAAGGGGTTTGACAAACCAAAGGAAACGACTCAGTAGCTCAGCTGGTAGAGCAACAGACTCTTAATCTGTGGGTCCAGGGTTCGATCCCCTGCTGGGTCACTCAAAGCATTGCAGAGGCAATGTGACGTAACAAAAAAGCATTTATTGGAGAGGTGGCAGAGTGGTCGATTGCGACGGTCTTGAAAACCGCTGAACCGAAAGGTTCCGGGGGTTCGAATCCCTCCCTCTCCGCT
>JALNVE010000049.1 GCA_023227695.1 Paludibacteraceae bacterium | reverse complement strand
GAAATTCTCAACATCACTTTGGGTTGCAGGGATACGAGTAGATCCACCTACAAGGGTTACCTCGTTAATATCGTTGATTGATAAATTAGCATTTTTAAGAGCTGTCTTACAAGGCTCAATTGTACGTTTAATCAAGTCGTCAACCAACTGCTCGAATTTAGCACGAGTCAAAGTCTTAACCAAGTGCTTTGGAACATTGTTGATCGGCATGATGTAAGGCAAGTTGATCTCTGTTGAAGTTGTGTTAGAAAGCTCAATCTTTGCTTTCTCAGCAGCCTCTTTCAAACGTTGCAATGCCATTGGGTCTTTGCTCAAGTCAGCACCTTCGTTCTCGCTCTTGAATTCATCAACCAACCAGTCAATGATACGGTGGTCAAAGTCATCACCACCTAGGTGAGTATCACCTGCTGTTGACATAACCTCGAATACGCCATCGCCCAATTCCAAGATAGATACATCGTGCGTACCACCACCACAGTCGAACACAACTATCTTCATGTCTGCGTTCTTCTTGTCAAGACCATAAGCCAAAGCTGCTGCTGTAGGCTCGTTTACGATACGTCTAACGTTCAAACCAGCAATCTCACCAGCCTCTTTAGTAGCCTGACGTTGTGCGTCGTTGAAATATGCTGGAACTGTGATAACAGCATCCGTAACTTCCTGACCCAAGTAATCCTCAGCAGTCTTCTTCATCTTTTGAAGAATCATGGCTGAAATCTCTTGTGGTGTATATAAACGACTGTCAATATCAACACGTGGAGTCTTGTTGTCGCCCCTTACAACTTTGTAAGGTACACGGTTAATCTCTTTAATGACGTTGTCATAGCTTTCGCCCATGAAACGTTTGATAGAGAAGACTGTCTTAGTTGGGTTAGTGATAGCCTGTCTTTTGGCAGGATCTCCAATCTTACGTTCGCCACCATCAATAAAACCAATTACAGAAGGAGTGGTGCGTTTTCCTTCACTGTTAGCTATTACGATAGGCTCGTTACCCTCCATAACAGCAACACAAGAGTTGGTTGTTCCTAAGTCGATACCAATAATTTTTCCCATGTCTATATTTTTTTATGTTGTTTATTTTCTTAATTAGTAAAACATGCATCATGCGTGTTTGTTTCACTTTAACACACTACATATTAGTCAAAGGTTATGCCATTCGATCAAAGCCCTGTTTTTTTTGATTATTGGCAGAATTGCATCTGTTTTGTCTAATTTTTTGTCAGAAACGGCTGACGATTTGGCAGACTCTGGAGAGTTAAGCCCTAACGAAAGGGCTGGAGGGCTGACATTGACAGGATGGTGTGGCATGGCTTAGACGTTGGCGTATATTATAGGTAGGTATATCATTTTCATATTTCCATTTGATTCTATAACTTTAAGGTCTGAAGATGGCCTTGAGGCAGTGGTTTTGCCATTCAACATAAAACCATCTTTAACTTTAAAAATAAATACACAACAAAATGCAGATTAAACAATTTACATTTAATCCATTTCAAGAGAATACGTATCTTTTAATTAATGATCAGAAGGAGTGTATTATAATTGATCCGGGATGCTTATTTGTAGAAGAAAAGGAGAAACTGGCAAATTATATAACGAACAATGGGCTTACGCTAAAAAGGCTTATTGTAACACATTTACATTTGGACCACTCGTTCGGGATCCATTATATCTCCGAAAAATTTGGCGTTAAGGCAGAGGCTAGTCAGAAGGACGAATTCCTTTTGGCTGACATCAAAAAACAAGCTTCGCTTTTTGGCCTTTGCGATGATGTGGAGGATTGTGAGCTTGGCGGTTACCTGAAAGAGGGTGACATTATCCAATTGGGCGAGATTGTGCTTCATGTGCGTGAGGTTCCTGGCCATTCTCCTGGCGGACTGCTCTATTATGCGCCTAAAAACGGATTTGCTTTTGTGGGCGATACCATCTTTCAGGGCAGCATAGGCCGAACAGACTTGGCAGGCGGCAGTTATAGTGAACTGATCAAAAATATTCATGAAAAAATCATGTCATTGCCGCCAGAAACCGTTATCTATGCAGGTCATGGCCCTCGCACAACGGTAGACAAAGAGTTGGAGAGTAATCCATATTGCTAAAAAAGGATTAAGAGAATAAGTTTTTGCTCAGTTTTTTAACAACGAGTTGTTATTCGCTACGAATAAAAAGAAGTTTTTTAGAAGCCTTTGTTCAATGTTGAGTTCAGATCCCGTCAGGTTAACGTTCTTATTTCTTTTTTCCTCGCATATCATAAAGGCTGAGTAAATGTGCCAATACGCCTTGAGGGTTCGCCAAAAGTGGCGTGCTGGATGGCGTTTAAAACTGTTTAGCCATACAGTACGGCAATTTTGGAAGAAGAGCACTCACAGCGGCGGCTCTTTTTGATTTCATCCAAATTTCTCGGTCTCGGAATAATTGGAGCAAGCTCCATTCTGCGCTCAACCTTACGAAATTTTTGATTGCTTTTTCCAACTGCAGGAAAAAGTAGGGCTCGTCCGGCGAGGTCATTATTTATTTGGACGTATTGGACACACTGATCAAAAAAACGAAAATTTGTAGTACACCCGGACAACTTTTCAAAAAAAAGCAACAGAAAATCAGGCTGTTAACCATTTATGAGTGGCAATGTGGGTTAATGGCTGGACCCAGCCTTTCTGGCTTTTAAATAGTTGCTTACCAACATATAAATGGCCTGAGGTAACATGAAAAAGGTCATTCCTGATTTTGGAATCATATAACAACCTATAAGTACAACAATAAAATAGGATATTGTAAAGCTATGAGGAAGTGTCTTTTTACTTTTTTCAATTGAATGTACTAACAAGCCTAATGGAATAATTAAAATACCAAAATAGAAAAACCAAAAGGTTGCAAAGGTCTCAAAATCTGTTTTGCCAACCTCTGCTGGTAATTGATCCAAACCGCTACTTATTTTAAAAAAATACGATTCTGAGAATTTAAAAAACTGTTTACCACAACCATCCGGTGACACAACCAATTGTGTGTGCAGTATGCCTATGATAACGAGTAATATGCCGTTTGTTACTTTCTGTAATATTTTCATAAAAATAGATTTTAAAAGTTATATGCCAGTTTTAAAACAATTATTCATTATTAATTGATGAACCACAAAAAAATAAAATCCGTTCTGATCTTTAATTATAGTTTCTCCGTTCCTCTTAACATGGGTACGAACGCGCAAGCACCACAGTCTTTGCGCTCAAATTCCGTTTGGTTGAGGCGTTCAATGCGGTACATTCTCTTCTTGTTGCCCGTTCCGTAAGGTAAAACCATGTAACCGCCTACCTTCAATTGCCTAAGCAGCTTCTCTGGTATCTCTGAAGCTCCGGCTGTGACGATGATTTTATCGAAAGGAGCCTCGTTGGGCAATCCTTCGAAACCGTCGCCGAAGAAACACTTCAACTCATAGCCTAGCTCCTTCAATTTCCTTTTGGTAATTAAATGTAGGTCTTCCTGACGCTCAATGCTGAATAGGTTAGCACCGGCTGCAACTAGGACGGCCGACTGATATCCGGAACCTGTCCCGATTTCCAAAACCTTGTCGCCCGGTTTCAGATCCAAAAGCTCTGTCTGACGGGCCACCGTGTAGGGTTGGGAGATGGTTTGTCCTGCACCAATCGGGTAGGCCTTGTCTTGGTAGGCAAACTCAATCAGCGCATCTGTTATGAAATATTGTCTGGGAACTTGTTTAATGGCCTCCAAAACAGAAGAACTCTGTATTCCTTTGCCCTTCAACTCTTCAACTAATCTTTTTCTTCTCGTTATGTATTTTAACTCTTCGTTCACAGGAATAAAATCAGAAATGGCTGTCTTATCTTTTAACGAACGCATCATATCATTAACCCAACTCATTTTTTGTTCCGTTTCTAATATAGATAAAAAAGAGGTCTTGCGGGCCTCCTTTATCTTCTGTCCAAAGTTTGTTTTATTATAAAGGTAAATAAACTGCTTTTTTAGTTTCGAAATACTCCTCTTCGAAAAAATCGTTCAAATTGTAGATGAACGCTTTTTTGCGGTATGGTTTCACCTCTTCAGTCAACTCGCCGCCCTTGAGACAGATGAGGCCGTTGGGCAGACTGTTCTTGGGATCTTTGTAGTTTACATTTTTCTGGATAAGCCTTACCAAGTCGGGTAGAGGCATCACGGCACGGCTCACAATGAAGTCGAAGTGCTCTTTTTCTTCCTCAACTCGGCAGTGTCTGAAGGTTGTGTTTTCCAATCCGATGGCATTGGATACTTCGGTTGCAACTTTGATCTTCTTTCCGATGGAATCAACTAAATGGAAAGTTACATTGGGGAACATGATGGCCAATGGAATGCCAGGAAATCCGCCGCCGGTACCAACGTCCATGATTTTTGTGCCATCCCTGAAGTTGATGATTTTGGCAATAGCCATAGAGTGGAGAACGTGTCGCTCGTACAGATTCTCGATGTCTTTTCTCGAAATGACGTTTATTTTGCTGTTCCAATCCAAATAGAGGTCGTAAAGAGCCTTGAATTGCTCCATTTGAGTCTCCGAAAGATTTTTGAAATATTTAAGAATGATATCCATTTTCTTTTTTTTGAGTGTTGTGTGTGAAGTCCTTGGAGGTATTGTTTGTATCCCCCTATGAGAAAGGACCGTTTTATCTGATTTTATAAGTATTTCTTAATCCTGCTGTTGTCCAAGATTAGGAAGGACAAGTCGCTGTAAGGGATGAAAACTTTGATTTGTCCCATGGAATAGCACGCGATGTCGTACTGGTTATATACAAAAGTGATACCAATTTCGTCGAGATAAAAGTTCTCGGTTGGCTTGATTTCAGCAACATCAATGAATCCGTTTTGTTCCAAATCTGTTGGCTGTTGTACTTTGTTATCTTGAACTAGTTTTCCCAAAATAATAGGAGTCAACAAGTTGCTGTAGTCATCAGCAAAGAGGTCAGACAATCTGATTTTCTGTCCGTTTCTCAAATCGTAGTTGGCATATTGCACAATGGTCATTCCGTGAGCGCCACCTGAGAAACTGTAAGTGTTTGTGAAGATAGTAAGGATGGAGTCTTGGTTGAAAGTGACCTCTTGCGATACGTTTTGTTCGGCAACGTAAGTGACGTCATCATCTGTCAACGTATCGTTTTTATATATCTTCTCAAGCTTTTTGTAGTCGGCAATAAGATTCTCTACGTATTTAGCAATGTCCTGCTTAGGGTCGTTGGTTGTTTCTAAATTCAACGCATCCTTGATCATCTGTCTTCTGATCGATAGATAAACTCTGTCGTTTCCGAAATTGACAGGGAAAATAATCTTAGAATCAATCGAGATTGCAGGCTTTGTCGTGTCGTTGAAAAGATGATAAGTGCTGTCTACTTTTAAACTGTCGAACTCGATTTTGTTCTCTTCCGCCTTTTTCTCTTTAGACGAAGAACATGAACTGACTGCAAATATCATAGATAGAACGACGAATAGTATTGTGTTTTTATTCATACGTGTTTGTTTTTTTCAGTTATCAAAGATAATTATAAAATTCAAAAATAAGAGCAACTCGCCTGCTTTGCAAGTGAATAGTTTCCCTTAAGTGCGTAATGTGTTGAATATATGATTTGTATGTGTAGCGTGTTCTTTTTTTCTGATTTAGAAAGGCACGTCATTTCTTGCTTGGAATGGCGATGCACCCTGAACGTTAGGTGCAGGTGCTATAGCAGCTCCCTCTTTCTCGAAATTGTCTTCGTTGTTGTTTACCTTCGATTCGAATGTGGTTTGACCGCCTCCGGCAAATCCTTTTTCGAAATCGTCTGTCATGTTCATGAACTTAGCCAATTCACTTTTGAATCGTAGACGAACATCACCCACGGCACCGTTACGGTGTTTGGAGATGATGATTTCAGCGATACCGAGAAGTGAGTTTCCCTGACCATCTTCAGTTATCTTATAGTATTCCGGACGGTGGATGAAGAGTACCATATCGGCATCCTGCTCGATGGCTCCAGATTCACGCAAGTCGGCCAACTGAGGTCGCTTGTCGGCTCCGGTACGACCTTCGACACCACGGTTTAACTGAGACAAGGCTATGATTGGGATGTTCAGCTCCTTAGACAACTGTTTCAACGAACGGGATATCATACTGACCTCCTGCTCACGGCTACCGAAGTTCATTCCGCTCGCATTCATCAACTGAAGGTAGTCGATGATGATACAGGTCACTTTGTGCTCCTTCACCAGTCGTCTGGCCTTTGTGTTTAGCTCAAAGATGGACAAACTTGGCGTATCGTCGACGAAGATAGGCATGTCGTATAAGTTCCTGACCCTATGGTGCAGCTGCTCCCATTCGTAGGGCGCCAAGTTACCGTTCTTGATTTTCTCGCCCGGAATTTCGCATACGTTGACGAGCAGACGGTTTACCAACTGCACGTTCGACATTTCCAGGGAGAACAACGCTACAGGGTAACCGGCCTCAGCCATGTTCTTGGACATGGAGAGCACGAAGGCTGTTTTACCCATGGCAGGACGGGCAGCTATAATAATAAGGTCAGAACGTTGCCATCCGGAGGTCATCTTATCCAAATCGTGGAAACCGCTGGTCACACCACTAAGTCCGTCTGGACGGTTGGCTGCGATTTCGATCTGTTGAAGTGCCTCTTCAATGACCGGATTGATCTGTGTATAGTCTTTCTTTACGTTTCGTTGAGAAATTTCGAATAGAGAACCTTCGGCTTCTTGCATCAAGTCGTCCACATCCGTCTTTTCGTCGAAGGCCTTGTTCTGGATCTCGGTAGAGAAGCGAATGAGCTCACGTGCGAGATATTTTTGGGCCAAGATGCGGGCGTGGTAGTCGATGTGTACCGACGAAGTGACTTTGGAAGTCAGTTGTGCAATGTAATAAGGTCCGCCTACTTCCTCTATCTTTCCCTCCTTGCGGAGTTGCTCGGTTACGGTGATCATGTCGATAGGGTCCTGTTTGGAGGCTAAGTTCATGATGGCCGTATAGATAGTCTTGTGGGCATCCTTGTAGAAACAATCGGGTTTCAGGTAATCGCATACTTGGCTGTAGGCGTCCTTCTCAAGCATAAGAGCACCGAGAACAGCCTCCTCAAGTTCTGGAGCTTGGGGTGGCAGTTTGCCATATTCATTGATGATAGGTGACGAGTAAGTCGTCTTTTTCGTATTACGATTACCTTTTTTTACAACTTCCATTTTTTTTGTTTCTTTCTTTTTTCGACGGAATGCAAAGTTAGTAAAAATAGTAAAAATAGCGTGACGAAGAAAAGAATATTTGGTTTCGATTTTCGATTTTCCGTTAATTTATTTGTAATGCTATTTTATTGAAAAATAATATGTTATGTTGATGTTTGAATCGATGCCTTTTAATAATCTATTGCGAATTAGAAGCTTAGGCGAGTGGGGGTGCTTGTTTAATATATTATAATTTGTAAGGTCTAGAGAAAAATACTTATTGTATATGAACAAGCTGTGTTTCACTAACGGGCAGAGGCCTAGCCTTGAGGGCTCGTCGAAAATGGTATGCTGCACGGCGTCACGAACAATTTTGCCGTTCAAGCGAAGCACGAGCGCATTTGAAATGGTTTGACCAGAAAGAACTTCACTTCCCTGATAAGAACACTCACTGTGGCTTCTCGTTTTACTTTCTTTTTTCAGCTGAAATGAAAAAATAAGAACCGCTCAGCAAGGACAATTGTTAATCGTATTTGTTTTTCTTAGAAAACTTTTGTTCCAAATTACTTAAAAATTGTTCATAACATTTTGCAAAATGAATAGGATATTAATTTAAAAATGTTATCTTTAATTGGAAACTTTGAAAGCTGTATTTATATACAAAATTTCCATTTTGGGAAACTTTTTTAGTTTTTTAAAAATTTAATTTTTTGATAATGAATAGTTTATAAAATTTTCGGGAAACTTTTTAAAATTGTTGATAAGATTTCTTTTCAAAAATTTGTCATTCATGAAAAGGTGTGTAATATTGCAAAGTGAAATGACAATATGTTGTTTCCAAAAAACGAAAAGATATTTTTATTGTCATTTGTAATCTGTGGGCTATGGATTAATTTAATTTCTAACCCTATGTTGTTTAAGTTTAACTGAGTTCAAATTTGTTCGATATGAGAGACAAAACGTATTCACATGAGGAAGCCTATGAGGCTACGCTTAATTATTTCAATGGCGACGAATTGGCAGCTCGTGTATGGGTCAACAAATATGCGCTGAAAGATTCTTTCGGAAATATTTACGAAAAGACTCCGGATGATATGCATTGGAGATTGGCTAACGAAATTGCCAGAATTGAGAGTAAATACAACAATCCTTTGTCAGCACAGGATTTGTTTGATTTATTCAAGCATTTCTGTTACATAGTTCCGCAAGGAAGCCCTATGTCAGGAATTGGTAATAAATACCAGGTGGCTTCTTTATCTAATTGCTTTGTTATCGGAATGAATGGCTGCGCCGACTCTTACGGTGCCATCATGAAGATAGACGAGGAGCAGGTGCAGTTGATGAAACGTCGAGGTGGAGTAGGTCATGATTTGTCTCACATTCGTCCGAAGGGTTCTCCTGTTAAGAATTCAGCTTTGACTTCTACAGGTTTGGTTCCTTTTATGGAGCGTTACTCAAACTCAACCCGTGAAGTGGCTCAGGATGGCCGTCGTGGTGCTTTGATGTTGAGTGTCTCCATCAAACACCCGGATTCTGAGTCGTTCATCGACGCTAAGATGACAGAGGGTAAAGTAACTGGAGCCAACGTATCTGTTAAGATTGATGATGACTTTATGAAGGCTGCTATTTCTAAACAGCCTTATACTCAACAATATCCAATAGATTCTACAAATCCAGTCGTAAAGAAAGAGGTGGATGCAGAGGCTATTTGGAAGAAGATCGTTCACAACGCTTGGAAATCAGCAGAGCCAGGAATCTTGTTCTGGGATACTATCATCAGAGAGTCTGTTCCTGATTCGTACGCTGACTTAGGTTTCCGTACCATCTCTACCAACCCTTGTGGTGAGATTCCTCTTTGCCCATACGATAGTTGCCGTCTGTTGGCTATCAACCTATATTCGTACGTTGAAAACCCATTCACAAGAAATGCTACTTTCAACAATGAGCTTTTCAAGAAACACGTAGGAATTGCTCAACGTATCATGGATGATATTATCGACTTGGAGTTGGAGATGATTGACAGAATCTTGGACAAGATTCAGTCTGACCCAGAGAACCATGACATTAAATTGACAGAGATTGAACTTTGGCAGAAGATTAAAAGCAAGTCTGCAATGGGTCGTAGAACCGGAGTTGGAACTACTGCAGAGGGCGATATGGTTGCTGCAATGGGCCTTACTTACGGAACTCCAGAGGCTATCTATTTTTCAGAGCAGGTTCACAAGACATTGGCTTTGGAGGCTTACCGTTCTTCTGTTAATATGGCAAAAGAGCGTGGTGCCTTCGAAATTTACAATGCAGATAAGGAGAAAAACAATCCATTCATCAACCGTTTGAAAGAGGCTGATCCTTCTCTATACGAAGAAATGGTGAAGTATGGACGTAGAAATATCGCTTGTCTTACTATCGCACCTACAGGTACGACCAGTTTGATGACACAGACCACTTCTGGTATCGAGCCAGTGTTCCTTCCTGTTTACAAACGTCGTCGTAAGGTAAACCCTAACGATACCAATGCTCACATAGATTTCGTCGATGAAATGGGCGACTCTTTTGAGGAGTACCTAGTATTCCACCACAAGTTCCTTACTTGGATGGAGGTGAATGGTTACGATACAAACAAGAAATATACACAGGAAGAGATTGACGAGTTGGTTCGCAAATCACCTTATTATAAGGCAACAACTCAGGATGTAAACTGGTTGGAGAAGGTTCACATGCAGGGCCGTATCCAAAAATGGGTGGACCACTCTATCAGTGTAACCATCAACGTTCCGGAGGATGTTTCTGAGGAGTTGGTCGGAACGCTTTACGAAGAGGCTTGGAAGAGCGGATGTAAGGGTGTTACCGTTTACCGCGAGGGTTCTCGTTCAGGTGTGTTGATCTCTACTTCTAAGAAAGATAAGAAGGTTGAACCGATAGCAGAGGCTGTTGCTGCAGTTCCACGTCCAAAGGAGTTGGAGGCAGACGTTGTTCGTTTCCAAAATAATAAAGAGAAGTGGATCGCATTCGTAGGTTTGCTGAATGGTCTACCATACGAGATCTTTACAGGTTTGGCCGACGACGAGGATGGACTTTTGATTCCGAAGACAGTTACCAACGGTACGATTATAAAAAATATAGATCCAGATACAGGCAGAAGCCGTTACGACTTCCAGTACTCTAACCGTAGAGGTTACAAGACTACAATCGAAGGTTTGTCTTACAAATTCGATCCTGAGTATTGGAACTACGCTAAGTTGATTTCCGGTGTGCTTCGTTATGGAATGCCAATCGACCAGGTTATCAAGTTGGTTAGCGGACTTCAGTTGGGTAGCGAGTCTATTAACAACTGGAAGAACGGTGTTGAGCGTGCGTTGAAGAAGTACATACCAGATGGAACAATGGCAACTGGTGCTGTTTGTCCTAACTGCGGACAGAAGACCTTGAAATATCAGGAAGGTTGCTTGATCTGTACCAATTGCGGTGCTTCAAGATGCGGATAAATTATACATGATTATATTTTTCTCATATATAATGTTTCATAATTTTTAATATGTTTTTTTGATTTGCTGTGTAAAAGCCTCTCGATGTGAATCGGTGAGGCTTTTTCTTTTCTTGCAGATTGTTACACAGAGGCAACAGAGATATAGTTGTGTTATAAATCAAAGCTATATAGATATGATGATTATAAGGAGGAAAATGGAATCCCGTATCTGGAATTATTTGATAACACAAAAATCATAATTTGATTTGACGAAAGTTTAGTTGAATATTTTACATTTTATGGATATAATGAGAGAAATCTCAGTTCATTGTAGTGTTTATCATCTCTCCGTTCGGCGATGCGTCTTTCGTTTCGCTGTCCAATAAGAAAGCCGTTATTGAATATCTCACTTCTTGGAGGGCCTTGCTTCTAGCAGTCCTCTTTACCACGAAGCAAAGTGAAACCGCAACGGTTCAGTAAACGAGTAAAAAGTTTTAAAATAGTATAGTTTATCAGTTAAAGAACACGAGAGCAAAGGTAGACTCGTTGTTTCAGCATACAAGCTGGAGGCTTGCTTTTAGCTTCGAAATGGCAAAGATGTTCTATCCAACGTAGCCCATGATTTGTACGCTACGACAAACGGGTGATTAAAAGACCCTTTTGCTTATCTATATCTCCAATAATTACTCTTTTCTAGACTAAAACACGAGATGAGCTTCTTATGATGATAGGGGCAATTTTTGTCTTTGCAGCACTCGATGTTATACATTGCTTCTTCTTCCGTCACACCTATGGAAATTAACTCGTTGTAGAACGTGCATGAGTCTGGTGAATGATTGGCGAAAAATTCTGTTTTTACAGGTTCATTGTCATTATCTGCCTCCCCGAAGAAGTGCACTTTCAATTGGTATATTCCTATTACTAAAGCGATAACGGCTGCGGCTATCGACAATAGAATGATTTGTTCTTTTGTTTTCATTGTTTTGTGAATTTCTTTTTTTTTCTTTTCTCAGTAACAAAAGTATGAGAGCGGTGTTTCAATTTGGTTTAGATGCTATTACAATGATATGTAGTTCCCGTTACAAAATAGTAACAAACTGTTGGATGGATTTTTCGGAATAAGGACAAAACGGTTATTCGCTCATCTTTTGCAAATAAAATTTTGAGCAAGGAAATTTCCAATGGTTCTATTCCCTCGTTTCTCGTTTTTGTTGTAATTTAACGTCGTTTTTTGAAATTAAATTTTTTGATAAAAATGAGATATATAATTCTAATCACATCATTCCTTTTTTCTTTCTTTTTCGCACAGGCTCAGACGCTTACAAAAAAGGAGCTTTCAACCTTGAACGAGAAGATCAAGGATTATGAGATTTGTGGTGATTTCAGTTGTGGAAAAGCAGCTGTGAAAAACAAAGATGGTCTTTGTGGTTATATTGATAAGAAGGGAGAAGTCGTTGTTCCTTGTACGTTGCCGGTTAAGAGCCTGTTTGGTTCAACCTACGATTATATTGATTATAAAAAAAACATGGATTGTAGTTCTGAGAAAACTCTCTCTCGTAATAAATACCAATATGGATCTATGTTGGTAGAAGAGTCTTCATCTTCCATACAAGAAAAAAACAATTCTGTTTATAGGAAATTTTCCTTTCATAATAGTCAAGCTGCAAAGAGTGATACTGTCTCTTATTTCTGGTATTCCTACAAAAAACAACCTGACGGAAGTTTTTATTTCTGTGTGAGTAAGGATGACAGCCTGATGGGAATAATCGACGAGAGTTTCAACGTCGTTGCTCCTTTCGTTTTTAAGAAGACAATGTTCGATTCCTTGCTTTCAATGAATGTCATTGCTTATCAGAATGGTGTGGTGTTGGAAAAATCTACTGCTGATTATAACCAATTGAAAGTGCAGGTGAAAGACATGAATGGCAAGAAACTATTACCGCACATGTACACCTCTGTCTCTGTGAACGATAATTACATTTTTGCTCAGCGAAATACTTTTTATGTGAAACATCATGGTAAGGTGGACGGATTTGTTGAGGTTTATGACCGCGATGGAACCCGATTGTATGAGTATCCTTTCGGAAAGAATTTTTGGCGTAATAAACAAGGCAAATGGTGGTTGGAAAATGCGAAAGGCGAGCGGTTGTTAAGTACGGGATTTGATTGCTTTTCTGATCTGATGTGGAATGACTTCTGCATTGTGAATCATAATATTCAATACTCTTTGATTCGTTCGGACGGAAAGATTATCATCCCCGAACTGAAAGGTATATATAGAAATCGCGAGACATTATTGAAGTGCTATGATCCCCAGACCGTGCAGTATGCAGGTATGGAGGAGAAGTCTATCATTGATTCTTACAAGAATGAGAATGTGGAAGATACCTTTTCTGGCGTAAATAGTTTTTGGTCCAATTCTGAATATTTTCAGGATAAAGAGATTCCTCAAGACATGAACGAAGGTGATTTGATCTTGAATGCGCAATTTAGGATTGTAAATAATCTGGATGCCTATCATAATTATAAAATTGCAAATCCATTTTACGATTATGGCCTTTATTACCTCCTAGACAAACAAGGCAAAAACCTGACGCCGCGAGGTTGCGATTGGATAGGTCGTTTCAGCGAGGGTCTTATCCTTGTCCGCTACCAAGGCCGTTTTTATTATCTGAATGAGAAAGGTGAAGGGCTACCGGAGGAGGCGTATGAATAGAAATTAGAATCTAATTTTTACTTTCCAATTTTAATGAATTATGAAACTTGAAAACTGGATAAAAAATTTATTGTTCTTTATTCCTTATCCTAAATTGAATGTAGAAAAAATATGGGATGAGGAATTAAAAATATATGCGATTAAAGTATTTAAAACGATTACATGAACGCAACTTAAACTGATCAATACACAACAAAAGTTGATTGATACACTTGAAAATGAACTAAATGAACAAAAAACAGAAAAAGGAAAAACGGATGTAGAAGGGGATGCCGCATGTGTCGTTGCCGTATAGATAGAAAATTTATAATTACACCAATATATTAAACAAAAAACCCATTGAAGCAATTGCTTCAATGGGTTTTTATATACTTTATATCTGGCGTATAGGTCAAATTGCGTGGTATTTTCACTATACTAAGTGTCAATGGGTCAAATTGCGTGGTGACTTAAATGAAAATACGATTGAATATTTTCAACAATTTGCTCATATTTGTATCG
>JALNVE010000048.1 GCA_023227695.1 Paludibacteraceae bacterium | reverse complement strand
TGTCAAAATAAAAAAATACAAATCAAAAAAAATATCCATTCCAGCAAGCTAGCTTGCTGGAATGGATAAATCATAGTATGTTTGTCCAATAAAACCTGTAACGCTTATTTAGGACTTGATATATTTTAAGAAATCTACCTTCGTCTCATGATTTGTTGCTACATTTACGCAGATTTAAAGCAGACAGATATGAAATACGAAAAGGTTATCATCATCGGGGCTAGTTCGGGCATAGGCGAAGGATTGGCACGTGCATTCGCAGAAGAGGGCTGTAAAATAGGCATCCTCGCAAGACGTGAAGAGCTTCTTCAAAATCTGGACGCCGAATATCCCAACGTATTTCTAATCCGTGTGTGCGACATCACAAAAGAGGAACCCGAGAACTACCTTCAGCCCGTCATCGACCAACTCGACGGCTTTGACCTTCTGATTCTCAGTGCAGGCGTGGGCTATCAGAACAGGGAGTTGGATCCAGATAAAGAGATCCGCACCGCACAAACGAATGTAGTCGCCTTCACAAAGATTATGATGTTTGCTTACAAGTATTTCGAGAAGAAAGGTGAAGGTCATATCGTAGGCATCAGCTCCATTGCCGGAATAAGAGGATTGGATGTCTGTCCTTCCTACTCGGCCAGCAAAGGTTATGAGGCACTCTACCTCGAAAGCCTCAGAAGGAAAGCCCGTAAAAGCGGCCTCAACATAAAAATACTAACTGTATTGCCAGGATTTGTCGACACTGCCATGGGTCAAGGCGATCACGTGTTCTGGAGAGCATCCGTAAAAAAGGCCGTCTCTCAAATCAAGACGGCCATATACAAAGGCTACGGTCGCGCGTATATCACCCGCAGGTGGCGCGTCATAGCATGGATTCTAAAATTTGTTCCCCGTTGGATTTTTGAAAGAGCGTAAAGTTTTCGTTACTCGTTTAAAACGTTACATACGCTATATTACGAGAAACGCTTCCACCTTCAAGCTTTCTTGTTATCCAACTTGATTCTCATAATATAATCGCACATGCAGAATCCGCTTCCTATCGTGAAATCACCTTGGCGGTTTATCTCCATTCCCATCTTCTTGTAAAACTCCAACGCCTTGTTGTTTCGGTTAACGTTAAGTTCCACAATACACTCGGGCTCTTCGCATTCTTTACATGCATGCTTAAAGGCCGTATGAAGGAGCGTCTCTCCTATTCCCATCCCCTGGAAGGACGGATCTACATAAAGTTTCTGCAAATGATAAATATTGTCTGTGTCATGCTCTATTGATACATAACCGCATGGCTTGTTATTGTAATAAGCCATATAAAAAGTATGCCCCTCCTCCATCTGAGTTCTTAATGAACGAGAGGAATACATCATCTCAAACATATAATCCAACTGATCTTCTGAAAGGATTGAAGTATAGGTATCAAACCAAGTTTGGTTAGCAATCTGCTGGATAGTTGGTATATCTATATGTGTTGCAATTCTTACATCTAGCATAGTTTCTTCGTTTAATGAAATTCTTTTCAGTCTCCAAATTTACAAAAAAGACTGAAACACAAAGGTTAAAGAGGCCCTCACTTTTTACTTTTTCACGTATATTTGCATCTCAATAATAAAAAGAATAAAAATGTCCGTAATAAAACATACGCTCATCGTCTCTTTCTTCTCTATCTTAGGAAATATCCATGCATGGGCACAATCTGCAAATAAGGACTCTATTTCTGTATCCGAAAACGATTCCATACAGAAATCAACTGATAGTAGTAAGAAAGGCTTATCTTTCGGTCCCTTACCTGTTGTGGCTTTCGATGCAAACAAAGGATTTCAATATGGTGCTTTGCTGAACATCTACGACTTTGGTGATGGCTCCTACTACCCCAACGTGCGACAGCAATGGTACATCGAAGCCTCAGCCTATACAAAGGGTAGCCAACAATACGTTATCTCTTACGACTCCAAACATATTATCCCGCAAATAAGAGTCTCTGCGGCAGCCTGCCTGCTTGTGGAGAAGATGCTTGACTTCTACGGATTCAACGGTTATCAATCCTATTATGACACAGACAATAACGATGCTTTCTACTTGATGGAACGTATTGTCCCTTATTTCAAAACCGACTTGATAGGCAATATCATCAAAGACAAAGTCTATTGGGAAGCTGGTTACCACCTCAAATGGTTCGGAATAGATGCACTTGATAAGGATAACTACAACGACAGCAAATCAGAAAGTGAATGTTTCTACAGTAAAACCCTTTACGAAAAGTATCAGGATTGGGGTATCATCTCCGAAGATGAAGCTGACGGAGGTTGGAGCAGCGCACTTCGTTTAGGCCTTATCTACGACACCCGCGACTTCGAACCGGCACCAACCAAAGGTATCTGGGCAGAAGCTCATGCAATCGTAGCTCCTAAGTTATTGGGCACCACAAAATCTTACTACCAGTATTCCGCCACTTTCCGTCATTATCTTCCGTTAAACAAAGACCGTTTGGTCTTCGCTTACCGATTGGCTTATCAAGGTACAATAGGCAACTACGCACCATTCTACGTGTTACCATATTACACTTACGTTGGGCCAGGTTATGACCGCGACGGATTCGGAGGTTACCGCACAGTCAGAGGTGTACTCCGCAACCGCGTACAAGGATTGGATGTTGCCTTCTTAAATACAGAATTAAGATGGAAGTTCTTCCGTACACGTGTTTGGAAACAGGACATCTACCTCGCCTCCAATCTATTTCTTGACGGTGCCGTTACAACAAGAGATTATAATCTATCCTACCATGGTGCAGATAACATTTCTTTAACATCAGATTATCACCTCTATGTGGATAAATCGAAGAATGATCGGCCTCATTTCTCTGCAGGAACCGGTCTAAGAATAGGCATCAACGAAAACTTCATCATTGCCATCGATTACGGACATGCATTCGATAAACAGGATGGCGGAGGAGCCCTTTATATTAACACAGGATTCCTTTTCTAATAAATTAAGTATTCTTTTAAAATCGTTTATCTAACTTTGTATTAAATATAATAATTGAAATAATGGCCATACAGAAGATATACATCAGTACGAATCTACAAGCTGACTTGGAAAGTGAGATAGAGGGTAGAAATCCGGGGAACATCTTTATCCTGACAGATTCCACTACAAAAAAGCTTTGCCTGAATCAACTAGGAGAAAGCATACTTTCTAAAGCAAAGGTGATTGAAATCCCTGCTGGAGACGATCATAAAAACATTGAATCTCTTGCCTCTGTATGGCTTTACCTCAGCAATAACAACGCAACACGTAAGTCACTGATGATAAACCTCGGTGGCGGTATGGTGACAGACCTTGGCGGTTTTGCCGCATCAACCTTCAAACGCGGAATGGACTACATCAACATCCCTACTACCCTTCTGGGTGCAGTCGATGCTGCTGTGGGTGGTAAAACAGGTATCAACTTCAACGGATTAAAGAACGAGATCGGAGTGATCAACTCCTCTAAAAGCGTGATCATTTATGCTCCTTTCTACAAGACGCTCGACCATCATAACTTCCTATCAGGCTATGCCGAGATGATCAAACACGGACTCATCTCTAACCAAAAGATTTGGGACGACATTCTCGCTTTCAACTTGAATAATATCGATTTCGATAGACTTCCATATATGATCAAGGAGTCTGTAGAAGTGAAAGAGGAGGTTGTGAAGATTGACCCTACAGAGAAAGGCATCCGTAAGGCTTTGAACTTCGGACACACTATAGGCCACGCTTTTGAAAGTTACGCCATGAAACAAGGCAACCCTGCCCTACATGGTTACGCTGTAGCCAGGGGTATGATTCCAGAGCTTTACTTATCCTTCAAAAAGGCCGGTCTCTCTAAAGACATTCTAAGAGAAGGCGTATCGCTCATCAAAGAGAACTACGGATCCTTCTTCATCAGCTGCAAGGATTACGACAAACTTTACGAGTTGATGACACACGACAAGAAGAACGAAGGCGACGGACGTATTCTATTCTCCTTGATTTCAGGTATTGGAGAGGTAAAAATCAACATCAACATAGAGAAGCAAGACATATTCGAATCTCTTGACTTCTATTGCGACTCTGTCGGCATTTAGGTCGATTCTATTCATTACCACCGTAAAAAATAGCATCGAAATACAAGAAAGCTAATTAAAAGAATTCACCTTTAATTATTCATTTCTAAAAAGACGTATACATCATGACATATTCTGTTTCAGCCCCACAGAAACCAGTTGCTGGTACCATCACACTCCCAGCATCCAAAAGCATAAGCAACCGTGCACTGATCATCCATGCGCTGAGTTTTTCGGATATGCCTATCCATAACATCGCCAAATGCGACGATACAGACGTCATGGTGAAGGTGCTCTCTTCCAACAATAACCACTTCGACATCGGAGCGGCAGGAACTGCCATGCGTTTTCTCACTGCCTTTCTCTCTAAAATTGTAGGCGAATGGACCCTTACGGGAAGCGAGAGAATGAAGCAACGCCCTATCGGCATCCTAGTCGACGCTCTACGCAAAGTGGGAGCCCAAATCGACTACGTCGAGAAAGAGGGATTCCCTCCGTTACAGATCCACGGCAGCGCCTTGATGGGAGGAGAGATTGAGCTGGAAGGCAGTGTGAGCAGCCAATACATTTCGGCCCTACTGATGGTAGCCCCTACCATGAAAAAAGGGCTTACGCTGAAACTGACGGGTAAAATCATCTCCCGTCCGTACATCCTTCTTACACTGAAGATGATGGAAGAGTTTGGTGTTAAATCTTCTTGGGAAGGTAACGTCATCAAGATAAAACCACAAGAGTACAAACCGACAGATTTTACGGTAGAATCTGACTGGTCTGCCGCCTCCTACTGGTACCAGATCTGCGTCCTATCTGACAGAGATGCAGAGATAAAGTTGACCGGCTTGCATCAGATAAGCCACCAAGGCGATGCCGAAGTGGCACATATATTCGAGAAACTAGGCATCGGAACTCGCTTCGAGAACGGTCTCACTACCCTCTTCCACAACGGAACAGTCGTTGAAAAGCTGGACTACGATTTTGTAAACCAGCCCGACCTTGCTCAGACATTTGTAGTGACTTGCTGCTGTCTAGGCGTACCATTCCGTTTTTCAGGTTTACAGAGCCTTAAAATCAAAGAGACAGACCGTATCGCAGCACTAATCAACGAGAGTGCAAAAGTCGGTTACAAGCTCTCAGAAACAGCCTCCGGCGTGTTGGAATGGGACGGTAACTACACACAAAGAGACGAAACAGTCTCTATCGCCACCTACAAAGACCACCGAATGGCCATGGCCTTTGCGCCAGCATCCCTTAAATTGGGTGCCATCAAAATCGAAGACCCATCTGTTGTAAGCAAATCTTACCCGCTCTATTGGGACAATTTGAAATCGGTTGGATTTGGGGTTGAAGAGATATAACACAAAAGGTTCATTAAAAAAAGCCTCCAAAATGGAGGCTTTTTTTGTATCTACTTCAACAAAAAGCAATTTATCAGTCTTCGTGATGATCGGCCTCAACATCGTTGCTCAAAACGATATTGCGCGCAATGAAAGTCTCGTTTCCTGCCTCATCTGTGCAGTAAACCATCAAATGATATTTACCTGGAGTGGCATTCTCCGGAATGACTATTTCGTGGTGATGGATATGTGTATTCTTCAATCCTGATACATCCCATGAATGATTGTATGTAAAGGCTTCTGTCGAAGTTGCTGCCTTCAAAGCATGGTTATGTCCGTCAAAATTGTTATGGATATCCACCTTGTACGACTTCAATTTCTCGTTGTCAGACAAATCCATCTCAAAATGAATAGGAGCACCGATCTTTAATGAATCGCCCTCAGCTGGCTCGTCCAATGCAATTACTGGTTTTGTTGTATCACTCTTCTCATCATCATCATCACCACAAGAAGTGAACATAGAGAAAGAAACTGCCATCAGGCAAAGAATTGAAAATTTGATATTTGTCTTCATTTTATACTACTTTTAAAAGGTACTTTAATTAATAATTGGAAATTTCGACCCGGTTCAGGAATCTCCATCTTTCTGTAAAAACTCAAATGATTGTAATATTTCTCGTTCAAGAGATTCTGAGCGGAGAGAGTCAACTCCACTTTTGTCTTGAACAAGGGCACATTGGCAGAGGCTCCCATGTTCCAAAGGTTATGGCCAGGGGTCGTCTCCTCATTTCTCGACACCTCATCCTGAGCCATCACTGCCTGCCACTGGGCAAAAACCTTAAATTTCTTGGCTTTCCATGTCAGTGTATTTCGCATAGAAGCAGGAGGAGAGAAGGGTAGCGGAAGCTGTTCCTCCCTATTGCGGCTGTGCACATATTCGCCCGCTATTTTATAGTTTAGATATCGAAGAAAATCGACGCTAAACTCTGCTTCCGCACCAATAAAGGTGACCTCAGCCTGTGAATATCTGTATATCTGTCCAGTATGCGGTAATATGGACCATTCTCCAGTGGGTTTCAGATAGATATAGTTATTGAACCAGCTGCCGAATGGACTAAATATAAAACATATGCCCTTATGTACGTAGGTATAGGAGAGGTCCATCTGCCATCCCTTCTCGGTAGAGAGAGAGGCATCTCCCTGTTCATGTCTGAATGTGCCATGGTGCATGCCGTTCGAGGCTAGTTCGTTGGCGCCCGGTAGACGAAAACTGCGTCCTACGTTCACCTTCACCAACTGAGATTTCGTTGGGTTCCACACGCAACCGATAGAACCTGAAACATCTCCGAAATCGCGCTCCACAGCATAGCTTCGCCATTCGTAATCCTCTAACACATCAGCACCGTAATGCTGATCGGTGAGGTATTGCTCCAAATAGACATCCTTGAATGCGGAGATATCAAGATGTCCGTAATCGTAACGCAAACCTCCACTGAGAGAGAGTTTATCGCTAGCCTTCCATTTGCTCAACCAAAGCACACCCGATGTGAAACGGTCATACTCAGGCAAAAGGAAGGAATAACCGTCAATCGTATTCTTCTGATATTGAAGATCAAGACCGACCGTATATTCCCAGTTATTGGAACAGAAACGCTTTACCTTCAACGATGCGCTGTAGGTATTCAGCGAGAACTGCAACTCCTTATTCGGATCCTTCTCCGGCGGTATCTGAGTGCCGTAGTGGGTGTGGAAATAGCTCCACTCTTCACGATGGTTGTTTTGGAATCCTAAGTCCAAATAACCGAATAGTCGGCCAAAACCGTACTGATGATGAGAAGTCACCTTCAGATGGTTAACCCAGCTGTATGGCAAATCGATGTTACGGGAATCTCCATCATCATGCAAAATTTCAGCATCCGGAATACCATGAGCGCCGGCAAAGAAACCTACCTTCTGGTAAGCATCGCTCACCGATAGGTTACCGTAATAACGGCCCTTTCGGTAATCGAGGTCCCAGTTGGCATCGCGCTCAAATCCTGCCGTATTTTTCAACGACTGCTTCTCAATCGGCAAACGCTGAGTAAGGTAAACCACCGTATCCGTAGGGATATGATAGTCACCAAAATGCTGTTCTGAATAACGGAGGGTGGTGAACCAAGCCTTCCGCTTCAAACCCAACATCAAAGAGGCGCCCAATGTATTGTTGACGCTTTTTCCCAAGAGGTTGACTTCGCCCAACCACTGGTCGTCAATAGGAGCAGGGAGACGCTCAATCTCGATGGTTCCGCCCATCGCATCACTTCCGTAGAGCAATGATGACGGACCTTTGCGGACCGTGACCCGCCCCACGCTGAAAGCGTCGATCTCCAATCCATGATCGGCTCCCCATTGCTGACCCTCCTGCTTGATGCCGTTTTGAACGACAGAGATACGGTTGAATCCCATCCCTCGAATCATAGGTTTGGAAAATCCAGCTCCAATATCCATAGAATGAACTCCCGGAATATGCCCTAATGTCTGCGTTAAATTGCCCGTGAAATGCTCGCGAAGGAAGGGTTCCTCCACCACCTCGACCTGTTGAACGGTGTTGAGAACCTCCATCTTCTTGTACGAACCACTGACAACTACCTCATCCAGCGTTCCTGTCATGACTGTATCGGCAGTCTGAGCCCAAAGCGAAGAGGCAAACACAAACATCAGCATAACCGGAATTATACCGCTACGCATAATGTCAGATATTTATAAAAAAATAGAAGATAAGGAAAAGCAAGGTGCTGCCTTTCCATAAAAAACAGATGTAGTTATATAGTAGGCGGTGCTCTAAGGCCGTAAGCCTCATGAGCAAATTTGTGAATATCTTCACAATATGAAATGAACGGCTCGTAATAAACGGGCGTTACAGTAAAATCGTAAGAAATAACTGGGGATTCAGTAAATGTAGAGAGCGTAAACTGACAGACCGGACAGGTATTACAATCATGATGATCACCATCTGCACAACACTCTACCTCTTCAGAAGTACATATATGGACTATCTTAACAATAAATGGCAAGGCAAATATGGCCATCATCAGCCATACAATTAATACCCTGTGTTTTGTCAAGCGTTCCATTGTTTCTCAACGTAAATTGTTAAAAACGACGCAAAATTAATGATATTTTTCTAGAAATCAAAATTTATTTTTGAAACGGGGTTACACAGAAAATCACAGAGACGAATTGTATGGGTGGATTAAATGCACTGTTATTACTGGGGTTGCTTGCTTCCAGCAAGCGAGATGAGCAAACTTATAATATCTCGAATTTGTTTATGTTATGGAGTCGGTGTGGTACACCGCCTCTACTGTAGATGTCTGATTTTTGAAGGGAATATGCACATCCGAAAGTTTGACAACTAAACGCTCTGCTCTGTGGGTGCACTCCAATCGGGAGGGCTAGTTTGTAACTAGCCAGCAATAGGCTATGTGTTTTCCCGCCAGCCTTCGGCGGCGCTTCTAAGTCGCCACAGTGTGACGCCTCTACAAGAGTGCGGTGTATTAATGATAATAATCATCATACAGACCAGAGACCCGCTTTTAACGCACCAAAAAAAGTTGTGATTCGTTGATAATGTTATAATCAAAATAATAATATATTTTTACGAAATATTTTAGTGAAGTTAATGAAGCATTGTGCTGAATGAACAGAACTGAAGAGTAAACTCAATAATTATAATTTTCATATAAAACTTTATAGATAATAGTATTCTAAAAAGAAGTTGCTTATGTCACAGAATTTCACTCGTTTAGTAAAAAAACAGCTTGTAGATTTATTTAACGGAATGGGCTTTAAGAAGAAAGGATTTTGTTTTTATAAGAGAATTACAGATCAGGTATCATTGACTATTAGTTACATGGTAGCATCGAGACAAGAAGTTGGCCATGTTTATGTGAGCCCCGATATAGGAATTCTACGTCATGACATTGGGAGAATTTACGAGAAATATAAGGGATATCCTATAACGGCTACAGTTTGTACATCTCTTGGATATATAATGCCTTGTAAGAAGTGGTATGAGTTTGATTTTGTAGAGAACGATGACAATGTTGGGGTGTTAGAAGAAATAAAAAATAATATCATTACACATGGATATGTTTTTTGTAAAAATTTAGAAACACTTGATGAAATAGAGAACTATTATAGTCTTAATACTGGTTCTTTTGAGATATATTATCTTCCAATTATCTATTATCTTCAAGGCAACAAAGAGAAAGGAATAGAATATATAGAGGCTCAAATTGCAAAGAATAAGCAAAAGGGAGAAAAGACCAAGGTCACTTATAGTGAAGTAAACACAGAAGAGTATCACGAGGAGACTTATCATGTTCATCAGTATGATAATGAATATGAGAGATTCTACGAATTTTTCCGTCAGCTTCCAGAGAAATATAATCTGGAAGATTGGAAGTGAGACGAAAACAAAATGTGTTAGAGTAAATAAACCGCCAGACTCTGCTTTTGCAAAGCCTGGCGGTTTTGTTATATGAGATAATCTGTTTTGGGGAGGTTAATTTTATAAAAAGTAGATGATTCTATTAAAGAGATGAATTTCCCCTGAAGACGTTTCTTGTAGAGAATCAACATGAATGAGAAAAGAGAAAATCTAATTTCCTCTTCTTTAAAACTATATATTCAAATATAATCAAATGTTTTTGAAACTGTATCTATAAGAAATAAAAAGGTGGTTTGAGGCTGTTTTTAAGCGAAATACACAACTCTGTTCATTTGGTAAATCTGAAATAAAAGTGAAATTTGTTTGCAGTCTCATATTTTATGCTTTCCTTTGCTACCTAAGATAGTTAAAGCATCCGCGTTTATATTAATTAGATTTGCCCGTAAGAGGGTCCTTCCAATCATTATTACACCCTTTGTTTTTACATCTAATTTATTTTTCATTAATTTTTTTTTTATGAACATTTACGTAGGGAACCTTAATTACAAGGTTCGTGAAAATGACCTAGAGAGGGTTATTTCAAATTATGGATCATTCGATTCAATCAAAGTTATCATGGATCGTGAGACAGGAAGATCAAAGGGTTTCGCTTTTGTTGAAATGCCAAACGACGATGAGGCTAAGAATGCTATCGAAGAGATGAATGGTAGAGATTTGGATGGCCGTACAATGGTCGTTAAAGAAGCAAGACCAAGAGTATAATTTCGATATCTTGTGAGATTTAAAAGAGGGTGACTAAAAAGTCAAATATCTATTAAGATAATTTTTCAAAGTAGTTATTGACAACAATGTATTATTCTCAGAGTAACGTACATTAAGTGTTTTTTAGTCACCCTCTTGATTTAATAGGCTTTCCTTTTTAACAATTACAAATATTTATATATAGTGTAGTATGATTTAGGAAAAATGACTGTTTTTACTATTTCTTGTTTGCAAATATAGCACATTTTGTTTGACCACTGCCCGAAAACGAACTACAATTTGTTTTAGTTTTAACTAGTGTATGAATATATTTCTATAAAATATTCTTCATTTTATCTGTCTATAAATCACCGGAAAACTTGTAATTTTGAATTCAGAAAAAAATTTTTGATGAATGGCTAACGAAAAACAAGTTTGGGGCTCTCGATTGGGTCTTATTTTGGCTATGGCAGGAAACGCCATAGGATTGGGTAATTTTCTTCGTTTCCCGGTACAAGCAGTACAGAATGGAGGCGGAGCATTTATAATTCCTTACATCGTTTCTTTTCTTTTATTAGGACTTCCTTTGCTCCTTGTGGAGTGGTCTACAGGAAAGTTCGGAGGCCAGTTCGGTCATCACTCTCCCCCTATGATTATGCAGATGTTGGATAAGAGAAGAATCTGGAGATATATGGGTGCGTTGGGTCTTTTCTCTAGTGTGATTATCTCTTCTTACTATTGCTATATTGAAAGCTGGACGCTTTCTTATACCATTCATTCTGCCATCGGTACTTTCGGTGGTATGACAGAAATACAGGTGTCTGATTTTTTTGCTAATTATTTGGATATCCATACCTCTTTTTCGGGCATTCCTTACGAAGGTATAGTCTGTTTCGTAATTTGTGTTCTTCTGAATGTTTGGTTATTGAGCCGAGGTTTGAAAGACGGTATAGAGATGGTGGCAAAGATCTGTATGCCGCTGTTGCTTTTTTTCGGTTTGTTTTTGGTATATGAGTCGTTCACTTTGAAAGCAGGCTCAGAAGGTGCCTATTTTGATGGAATTGTAGGTATAAACTTTATGTGGACGCCACAGTTCGACTCTTTGTTGAATCCTAAGGTTTGGCTTTCGGCTGCAGGTCAGGTGTTTTTCACCTTGTCATTAGGAATGGGTTGTGTTAACACCTATGCTTCTTATATGAAGAAGAATCAGGATGTGACGTTGAATTCTATGACGGCAGGGTTTCTGAACGAGTTTACGGAGATTGTAATCGGTAGTGCCATCATCATTCCGATTTCAATAGGTTATTTCGGAATAGATAAGGTGATTGAACTGACGCAGAACGGAGGTTTAGGTCTTGGTTTCAGAACAATGCCTTTCTTGTTCAATCAGTGGGGTGGAGTAATTGCTACATTGTCTGGAGTTGCATTTTTTGGTTTGCTGTTTTTTGCCAGTATTACCTCCACATTGGCATTGGCCACACCTTCGGTTGGTTTTTTTTCAAGAAGTTATGGATGGTCGCAAAAGAAGAGTTCTGTCGTATTCGGTGCTATCATTATTGTCATGGGGCTTTTCCCCATCCTATTCTTTTCTGAGGGTGTGTTTGATGAGTACGACTACTGGGGTGGAACAATGTCATTGTTTCTCTTCGCAATGCTTGAATCAATACTTTTCTCTTGGGTATTCGGTGTGGAGAAAGGATGGAAACTGATACATTATGGTGCTGATATGAACATGCCGTTTGTCTTCAAGTACGTTTTGAAATATGTAACTCCAACGATGCTTATCATTATTTTCTTAGCAGCTTTGGTAAAACCAAAGGATGATAATTGGAGTTTGGTCAGCTATCGTGGTTGGGAATTAGATAAGACGAGTATCCTTTCGGAGTTGATGCATAAGAATGTAGGTCCGAATAAGGCTTGGTTCAGCAAGCAGTTTTATGCAGAGAATAACGGTTCTGTCGACCATTTGTCTACAGAAAATGGAAAGACGACTTTGGTTGTAAATAACAACGATAGTTATAAAATGTATGTGTTTGATGCAGAGTTAAAACCATATGTTAAGATGTATGATTTGGTGATGGTAGGTCAGCCAATCTATGGAGGAAAATGGATGGCGAACAGAGTCTTTTATAAAGACATGACGCGGTTGATTATGATTGCTCTTCTTGTGGTGATCTGTTTTATGATTCACTTCGCATATAAGAATGACAATTCTGACAATTCTGAACATGAAGATATGTTCAAATGAGTCTGTTTTGCTGATTTCAGGGGGTAAAAAGAAGAAGAGACGCCAACTGGCATCTCTTCTTCTTTGTTTTTCACCTGAGGGAACAACTTTTACTCATTCACTAAGTTGTTGATTGGAACCTCACGCTTTATGCTTTGCTCTAAAGAGATAAGGGTTTCTGTAGAAGACACACCCTTGATGCTTTGAATCTTTCCGTTGAGGAGTTTCATCAAATGTTCGTTATCGTGAGCATACAGTTTCACCATCATCGTATAAGGACCGGTGGTGAAGTGGCATTCTACAATCTCAGGAATCTTGTCGAGTTCAGGTACCACTTCAGAGTACATGGATCCCTTCTCCAACTTGATGCCAATATAGGTACAAGTTTGGTAACCTAAAGTTTTAGGGTTCACATGATATCCGGAGCCGATGATGACACCCATGTCGATCAGTCTCTGAACACGTTGGTGAATGGCGGCGCGAGAAACCTCACACTCACCGGCAACGTCCTTAAAAGGAATGCGTGCATTCTTGGTAATTATCTCAAGAATCTGCTTATCTAAGTCATCTATCTTTTCCACTTCTTTTTTTTTAATGTCAAATTGATAGCAAAATTACTAAAATTACGTAATTGTCAATATTTTTGTTCACTTTTTGTTCAATATAATAGTTGATAACAGAATAATGATAGATTTTTGCCTGATTTTACATTATTTATAAAATAAAGTCTGTTCTTTGTGAGGTCGTTTTTCAGGGTGAATGGATTGCTTGTTTACCCTTTTTTGTTCATTTAATAAGCTTTATATTATGAGTATCAGCTATAAAGATATGAAAGAGTTTGATCAAGAGACATTGCAGGGTTTGTTTTTGTCTGTGGATTGGTCGTCAGGGCATTATCCGGACCGATTGGTCGTGGCGATGCGTCATTTCTCGACGGTTTTTTCTGCATGGGATGGTGAAAAATTGGCCGGCATGATTTGTGTAATGGACGACGGTTCGATGAACGCCTATGTTCACTATCTGCTTGTCAATCCAAAATTCCAAGGGTTGGAGATTGGTCGTAAGTTGGTGGATATGGTGAAGGAAAAATATGCCGATTATCTCAGAATAGCTGTGATAGCCTACAATGAAGAGGCTCATTTCTATGAGCATTGTGGTTTCAAAAAAGCGGACGACGCTTGTCCTATGTTTATAACTTCATTATGGACATAATTGTTTATTTTTGTATAAGCTGGATTCAAGCGGACAATGCAACCTCATTTAAATCCAAGTTTGTCAATTGTTTAAATTTTTGTAAAGGAGTCATATACCCTAATCTTTTCCTCGGTCTCGAGTTTAAGATGTTT
>JALNVE010000047.1 GCA_023227695.1 Paludibacteraceae bacterium | reverse complement strand
GGTAATATGTATGGTATAAAGGATCTTTGTGACTATGTTAAAAAGGTAAATGGAGAGTCAAAGGCGAAGTTGGGAGATCTGCAGAAGGCTTTGAAAAAGGTTGGTGATGAAGCGGATAAAGTGGCCGAACTTCAGCAACAGATTGATGAACTACAGAAGAAGATGGAGACGGAGATTCCGTTCAAACCCATCATCGGAATCGAGGCGTATTGTGCCCGTCGTTCTTTGACTTCTAAGGACAGAACATTTAAGGCTATTAATGCAGAGAATGGTCGTGAGTATATCGTTGACCGAAGCGGTTGGCATTTGATTCTTTTGGCAAAGAATAAACAAGGATACAAGAGCCTTTGTAAACTTTCTTCGTTGGCTTTTACTGATGGTTTCTATGACCGTCCTCGTATTGATAAAGAGTCATTGGAAAAGTACCATGAGGGTCTTATTGTTTGCTCTGCTTGTTTGGGAGGTGAGATTCCACAGAAAATCATTGCCCAACAGATTGAGGAAGCTGAGAAGAGTGCACAATGGTTTAAGAGTGTTTTTGGAGATGATTATTATATAGAGATTCAACGTCACCAAACAAATAAACCCGATGCATCGACAGATGTGTTCGAACGTCAACAGCAGGTCAACCCTGTCTTAATTGATATTGCTCGTAGAAATAATATCAAGATTGTTTGTACGAACGATGTTCACTTTGTAGAAGAGGAACATGCCGAGGCTCATGATCGATTGATATGTCTCAGTACGGGTAGGGATTTGAATGACCCTAACCGTATGCATTATACAAAACAGGAGTGGTTGAAGACTCCTGACGAGATGGCTGCCATCTTCAGTGATATACCAGAGGCTCTTGCCAATACATTGGAGATTGCAGATAAGGTTGAAGCTTATTCTGTAGACTCAGAACCAATCATGCCTAAGTTTCCAATTCCAGAAGATTTCGGAACGGAAGAGGAGTATCGTAAGAAATTTACGGAGAAACAGCTTTTTGATGAATTCACCCAAAATGAAAAGGGAGAAGTCGTGTTAAGCCAAGAAGAAGCTGAGAAGAAAATCAAGCAGATTGGTGGATACGAAAAACTTTACCGTATTAAATTGGAGGCTGATTACCTTGCCTTGTTGGCATGGAAGGGCGCTCATGAGCGTTACGGTGAAACGTTGACGGACCGTGAGATTGAGCAGATTACTTTTGAACTTCACATCATGAAGACCATGGGATTCCCTGGATACTTCTTGATTGTGTGTGACTATATTCGAGCAGCTCGTGAAGATTTGGATGTGTGGGTCGGTCCAGGTCGTGGATCTGCAGCAGGTTCTATTGTGGCTTACTGTTTGAAGATTACCAATATTGACCCGTTGAAGTATGATTTGCTGTTCGAACGTTTCTTGAATCCAGACCGTATCTCACTTCCCGATATTGATGTCGACTTTGAGGATTGCGGACGTGCAAAGGTTTTGGATTGGGTTACGAAGAAATACGGAAAGGAGAAGGTGGCTCACATCATTACCTATGGTACCATGGCAACCAAGTCAAGTATTGCCGATGTGGGTCGTGTGCAGGGTGTCCCTCTTTCTGTAGTTAACCAGTTGAAAGGATATATACCAGATAAATTCGATGATTTTGTTGACCCTGATACAGGGAAGACATTTGTCGCTGAAGGGAAAAAGGCTCCCAAGGTAAAATTAAAAAACTGTTTCAAACTAATTTCTGAGATGAAAGAGGCACGTTTTGGTGAGGACCAGAACATCTCTTCCATGTTGGAGTATGCCGAACAGTTGGAGGATACCAACCGGCAGATCGGTATCCATGCCTGCGGTGTTATCATTGGTGCCGACGATTTGACGAAGTTTGCTCCGATTTGTACAGTGAAAGATAAGGCAACCAACGAGGATGTGCTTGTCACCCAGTTTGATGGACACGTAATTGAGTCTGTTGGATTGATCAAGATGGACTTCTTGGGTTTGTCTACACTTACTCTACAGAAGGAGGCTTTGCGAAATGTAAAACGTAGGTTCGGAATCGAAATTGACTTGGAGGCCATTCCAATTGACGATAAACTGACCTATCAGTTGTTTTCCGAAGGACGAACCGTTGGAGTGTTCCAGTTCGAGTCGCCCGGAATGCAGAAGTATTTGAGAGAGCTTCAGCCAAAGGTGTTGGGCGACTTGATTGCCATGAATGCCTTGTATCGTCCGGGACCTATTGCTTACATTCCTCAGTTTATTCGTCGTGCGCAGGGTCAGGAACCGGTAACCTACGATATTCCTATCATGGAGAAGTATCTGAAGGATACTTACGGGGTTACCGTTTATCAAGAGCAGGTCATGCTGCTGAGCCGTTTGCTGGCTAACTTTACCCGAGGTGAGTCAGATAAACTGCGTAAGGCCATGGGTAAAAAACAGATGTCCATCTTGGCTGAGTTGAAACCTAAGTTCATCAACCAAGGAGCAGAGAACGGACATGACCCTAAAATTTTGGAGAAGATTTGGAAGGATTGGGAGGCATTTGCTTCGTATGCGTTCAACAAATCGCATGCAGCATGCTATGCTTGGGTAGCTTATCAGACAGGTTACCTCAAGGCTCATTATCCTGCAGAATATATGGCGGCCAACCTTACGTTAAGTAAGGATACCATTACCGACGTGAAGAAGTTCATGGAAGAGTGTAAGTCCATGAAGATTCCATTAAAGGGTCCTCTGGTAAACGAGTCTGAGTTGAACTTTGCAGTAAACCGTCAAGGCGAAATCGTCTTCGGTTTAGGTGGTGTGAAAGGAGTAGGTGAGGCTGCCGTTGAAGCCATTATAAGCGAAAGAGAGAAAAATGGACCTTATACAAGTCTGTTCGATTTTATTGAGAGAGTGAACCTTTCGGCATGTAACAAGAAGACGATTGAAAGTTTGGTCTTGGCTTCTGCATTCGATTGCTTTACGGAGATAAGAAGAGAGCAGTTCTTTATTAAGAATATGAAGGATGAAACCTTCCTTGATACTTTGGTTCGTTACGGTAATAAAGTTCAGAGTGATAAGATGACGGCTACTACCTCTTTGTGGGGAGGTGCAGATATTGTCGAAATCACCAAACCGGCCATTCCTCCGATGAAAGATACCGATCTTTGGTCTCCGTTGGATAGGTTGAACCGAGAACGTGAGCTGGTAGGTGTTTATCTTTCTGCCCATCCGTTGGACGATTATGCGACCATTTTGAATTACCTCTGTAACACAAAGATGGACGATTTTAAGGATCCAAGCAATCTATATAATAAAGAAATCACTGCAGGAGGTATGGTAACTGCAGTTCGTCAAGGACAGACAAAAAAAGGTAATCCTTTTATTATTGCTACCATTGAGGACTTCTCTGGTTCTGCTGAGTTTGCCTTTTTTGGAAACGATTATGTGGAGCATGGAAAATATCTTGTAGATGGATTCTTTCTCTTCTTTAAAGGAAAGTATCAGCCGAAGAGATTTAACCAAGATGAGTTCGAATTTAAGTTTGGACAAATTTCTCTTTTGCCAGAGATAAAGGATTCTTTGATGGAGAAATTGACGGTTGAGGTTTCTGAAAATAATATCGACGCTAATTTTGTTGAAGATTTCGTAACGATGGTAAAAAACAATCCTGGAAAGGTTTTGTTATATCTGAAGATAAAAGAAAAAACAACTGGAATGTACGTGGATTTATTCTCTCGTTCTCTGAAGGTGAATGTGTCTAATGAGTTCGTTTCTTACTTACAAGAAAGCAAAGAACAGGAAATCCTGAATTTCAAAATAAATTAGCAGACATTTCTTTTTTGTTTACAATTTTTATATTTTTGAAATATTTAATAAAAAAAAACGAAATCAAAAAGTTCGTTTTGTTGTTCGGATAAGAAGTGAAATTTAAAATTATAAAATTATGGCATTACAAATAACAGATGCTGATTTTCAAGAAAAAATCAATTCAAATACTATTGTGGTTGTAGATTTTTGGGCTACTTGGTGTGGACCTTGTCGTGCAGTTGCTCCAATTATTGATGAATTGTCTAAAGAGTACGAAGGAAAGGCTTTGATTGGAAAAGTAGATGTTGATGATAACCCAGAGGTTTGTGAAAAGTATGGAATTCGTAACATTCCTACCATTTTGTTTTTTAAGAATGGAGTTCTTGCAGATAAGCAAGTTGGATCTGTTCCTAAGACAGCTTTGGTAGCTAAAATAGAATCGTTACTTTAAAAAAGATTTTGTTTTCAATTTAAAATAAATACTTATGGATGATATTTCTGATTTAGTCTTTGTACTTGCATTTGTAGGTTATATAATCTATAAGGTGATCTCTTCAGCACGTCAAATAATGCTTAAAGCAGGTACTGGCGAGTTAGGAGATTTTATGCCAGAAAACAGTCGTCCTGTAAATGATAGTCCGGTTGATCAAATGATCAACAGACCAAAAATTCATCATCATCAAACTATCGAAGAGATACGAAATGATATCTATTTGAATGAGGAAGACGATACTGTTAAAAGTGCGGCAATTCAGAAATCTGAAAAACATTCAACAAAGAATAGCTCTCAGGTTAGTCTGAATTCAATAAATGAAGCTCGTCGTGCTTTTATTTACTCTGAAATATGGAATAGGAAATATTGATAAGATGAAAGTCTTCTCAAAGACAAGGTTTGTTATTCCTTTAATATAGAAGAGAAAATGAAAAAGTTGATAGTGTTGACAGGAGCTGGAATTAGCGCTGAGAGCGGAATTAGTACATTCCGTGATTCAGATGGTTTATGGGAACATTATCGAGTGGAAGATGTGGCGACTGTTGAGGGATTTGAAAGAAATCCGAAACAGGTGCTTGATTTCTATAACCAAAGACGACGCGAAACGTTAGCTTGCAAACCCAATTATGGCCATGTTGGTCTTGCTGAATTGGAAAAATATTTTGAGGTGGATATAATTACTCAGAATATTGATAATCTACATGAGAGAGCAGGCAGTACTTCTGTCTTACACCTCCATGGAGAACTGATTAAAGCAAGGTCTTCTAAAAATGAAGACCTTATTGTCGATTTGCCCGAGGATAAGGATATCCAGCTAGGAGATAAAGCTCCTGATGGATCCCAACTTCGACCATTTATTGTTTGGTTCGGTGAGTCTGTTCCAAACATTACTCAGGCAATCAGTTTGGTGGAAGATGCAGACGTGTTTCTTATTGTTGGCACCTCTCTGAATGTCTATCCGGCAGCTAGTCTGGTGAATTATATGAGACGTGGATCACCAATCTATTTGATAGATCCAAAGCCGGTTATCGTGCCTGATAATCGCAATCTTACAGTCTTCCAAATGGGAGCATCTGAGGGAATGAAAAAGTTTGTTTCAGAAATGAAAACAAAATATGCTTTAGAATAATTATGATTGATAACTTTTTTACTTACTTTTGTATACATTCTAAACTTTTTTGAATATCCTTTCTGGGAAAGTGTGTGAATTAATAAATGTTTAAATAGTGCTAAGAGAATGCTCTGAGGAGTTTTTTTGTGGTATTAAAGAAATAAGATATGTTTGAGGATTTTGTGACTTATATGAGCCAGTTCCATAATGTGGAACATTTAGGCAAAGATATGGAGAAATATCTTACTCGTGTTTCTTATCCCAAAAAACATGTTGTAGTAGAAAAGGGAACGGTATGTAATTATGTGTTTTTTCTTGAGAAAGGAATTATGAGAGCTTATTATAAAAAAGCTGATAATTCTGAGGTTACAACATGGGTTTTACATGAAAAACAGTTTGTTACAGCAATTCAGAGTTTTAATTCTCGTGAACCAAGCTTGGAAACTGTAGAAACATTGGAACCTACAACTTTGGTGATGGTACACTACGATGATATGATGAAATTTTGTTATTTATTTCATGATTTTGCACTTTGCATGTTCAAATTGTATCAGCATTTGAATGTTATGCGTTATTTGCGTAACTACTTGGTTCAGGCCTTGAAGGCTCCCGACCGTTACGATGCTTTGTGCAAGTCTGATCCGGATTTGGTGCGTCGAGTGCCTTTGCGAGTTATTGCCTCTTACTTGGATATTACTCAAGAGACTTTGAGCCGTATTCGTAAGCAAAGAATGCAGGAGGGCATTTGCTTGCCAAATGTGGATGATTCAGATAGCGAAGATGAGGTTTCTTCAAAAAAATAACTTTTTAAGATAGTGGTGTATAGATAAAACTCTACTTTTTTTAAACTCTAATTCTTAATATTTCGAAATGGTAGACGACAAGAAAGTGATTTTCTCTATGGTGGGAGTAAGCAAGGCTTTTAATCCCCAGAAAAAAGTATTGAATAATATTTATTTGTCATTCTTTTATGGTGCGAAGATAGGTATTCTCGGTTTGAATGGATCGGGAAAATCCACTTTACTGAAGATTATAGCTGGTATTGAAAAGTCTTACCAAGGTGAGGTCGTTTTCTCTCCTGGTTATTCGGTAGGATACTTGGAGCAGGAACCGAAGCTTGATGACAATAAAACCGTCAAAGAGGAGGTTAAGGAGGGTGTCGCTGAGATAGTAGCTCTTCTGAAAGAGTATGATGAGGTGAATGAAAAATTCGCTGATCCAGATGCTGATTTCGACAAATTGATGGCACGTCAGGGCGAATTGCAGGATTTACTGGACCATGCTGATGCATGGAACTTAGATAACAAATTGGAGCGTGCCATGGATGCTTTGCGTTGTCCGCCAGAAGATGCTTTGGTAAAGAACCTTTCTGGAGGCGAACGTCGTCGTGTAGCTCTTTGCCGACTCTTATTGCAGGAACCTGATATCTTGTTGCTCGATGAGCCTACCAACCACTTGGACGCCGAGTCTATTGAATGGTTGGAGCAACACTTACAGCAATATCCGGGAACTGTTATCGCAGTAACCCATGACCGTTATTTCTTGGATAATGTAGCTGGTTGGATTCTTGAATTGGATCGTGGTGAGGGTATTCCTTGGAAAGGAAATTACTCATCTTGGTTGGAGCAGAAGACCAAGCGTATGGAACAGGAGGAAAAACAGGCCAGCAAACGTCGTAAAACATTGGAACGTGAGTTGGATTGGATCCGCTTGGCTCCGAAAGCCCGTCAGGCTAAAGGTAAGGCTCGTTTGAACGCATACGACCAGTTGCTGAACGAAGACCAAAAAGCTCGTGAGGATAATTTGGAGATCTTTATTCCAAACGGTCCGCGCTTAGGAAATAAGGTAATCGAGGCTATTGAGGTTTCAAAGGCATTTGGCGACAGAGTCTTATTTGAGGATATGAACTTCGTTCTTCCGCCAAACGGAATTGTTGGAATTATTGGTCCGAACGGTGCAGGAAAGACAACTCTTTTCCGCATGATTATGGGATTGGAGACTGTTGATAAAGGAACTTTCGAGGTTGGCGAGACCGTGAAGGTTGGTTATGTGGACCAGAATCACAAGGATATAGATCCGGAGAAGACGGTTTATCAGGTTGTTTCTCAGGATTCTGAGTTTGTTCGTATGGGAGGACGAGATGTGAATGCAAGAGCTTATCTTTCTCGTTTCAATTTCATGGGAGCTGACCAAGAGAAAAAATGTGGAGTACTCTCAGGAGGAGAGAGAAACCGACTTCATTTGGCTTTGACATTGAAGTCTGAGGCTAACGTACTTTTGCTCGATGAGCCTACCAATGATATAGATGTCAATACATTGCGTGCGTTGGAGGAAGGTTTGGAGAATTTCGCCGGTTGCGCCGTAGTTATCTCTCACGACCGTTGGTTCCTCGATCGTATCTGTACTCACATCTTGGCTTACGAGGGAGATTCAAAAGTATTTTTCTTCCAAGGTTCTTATTCTGAATACGAAGAGAACAAGAAGATGCGCTTAGGTGATTCGACACCGCATCGCATACGTTATAAGAAATTGATAAAGTAAAATTCAATTGATATTAAAAAAGCGACGCCGTCTGATAAAGATGGCGTCGCTTTTTTGTTTGAATCTGTAATGTACTGTCAGCGAATATTTTGAAGAATGGCTTTTCGTTTTCATTGAAATGTTTATATTTGCACAGAAAAATAAAAACTATCGTTTTAGTTGCGGCTTTCAGAGAAACTAGAAGTATCTGTACGTTTGCTGTTTCTAATACACATATTTTAAGGTCTAAAGATGTTAGTGAAGACTTATGGCGCGGCTGTTCAAGGCATCCACGCAACTACTATTACCATGGAGGTCAATGTATCTCAGGGTATTAAATTTTTTCTTGTTGGTTTGCCCGATGTGGCTGTCAAAGAGAGTCATGAACGTATTGTCTCTGCATTGCAGTTTATCGGGTTGCGTTTGCCCAAGTATCAGATCATTATCAACATGGCACCTGCCGATATACGTAAAGAGGGAGCGTCCTACGATTTGCCTTTGGCGATAGGCATTTTGGCGGCAGCAGGAAATATGAAATCTGATGATCTGGATAAATATATGATCATGGGAGAACTGTCGTTAGACGGCACATTGCAGCCTATCAAAGGTGTGTTGCCTATTGCGATTAAGGCCCGTGAAGAGGGCTTTAAAGGTTTTATCTTGCCTAAGGCAAACGCCCGAGAAGCAGCTGTGGTCAGTGATTTGGAAGTTTATGGGGCTGAAAATTTAAAGGAGGTCATTGCCTTTCTGAATGGTGAGCTTAAGATTGAACCTATGTTTGTGGATACCCGAAACGAGTTCTTCCAAAACTTAGATCATTTTGACATTGATTTCTCTGACGTGAAGGGACAGGAGAGTGTGAAGCGTGCCTTCGAGGTGGCGGCAGCCGGCGGACATAACATTATCCTTGTAGGTCCTCCAGGTGCAGGAAAATCCATGTTGGCCAAACGAATTCCGACTATCTTGCCTCCGCTCACGTTGCATGAGGCTTTGGAAACCACTAAAATACACTCTGTGGCGGGTAAAATAGACAAAGAAACCTCCTTGATGACAGAACGTCCGTTCCGAAGTCCGCACCATACCATCTCTGATGTGGCACTGGTAGGAGGTGGCGGATTTCCGCAGCCGGGCGAAATCTCTTTGGCTCATCACGGCGTCTTGTTTTTAGATGAGTTGCCCGAGTTTAAACGAACCGTGTTGGAGGTGATGCTTCAGCCGTTGGAAGACAGAAAAATCACCATCTAAAGGGCAAAGTCGACGGTAGAGTATCCTGCCAGTTTTATGCTGGTGGCTTCGATGAACCCTTGTCCGTGCGGTTACTACAACCATCCATATAGGCAATGCATCTGCGGTCCGGGGGTGGTGCAGCGTTATCTGAGCAAAATATCGGGTCCGTTGCTCGACCGTATAGACATCCATGTCGAGATTGTACCTGTGCCGTTTGAAAAATTGGCTGAGTCGCAACCTTCCGAGACGAGTAAGAACGTCCGTGAGCGCGTGATCAAGGCGCGCATGATTCAGTTGGAACGTTTTAAGGATACGCCTAATGTGCATTGCAATGCGCAGATGAGCAGTAAACAGCTTCGCAAATATGCCGAGTTGAACGACGAAGCCATGACTATGCTGAAGAATGCAATGTTGAAACTCAACCTTTCTGCCCGAGCATATGACAGAATTCTGAAAGTGGCGAGAACCATTTCCGATTTGGATAACTCGGAAAATATTGAGACTCATCATATTTCAGAAGCCATCACTTACCGAAACCTGGACAGAGAGGGATGGGCTGGTTGATTTCTACTTTTACAACACAGATTTATACTACAGCCAACCTCATTTATGATAAATATCTCGATTCCGTCTTGAATGAAAAGATATCCTTGCGAATGGTCAACAAATTTGCATACGTTAAGCTGTTGATATATATTTTTTTGTAATTTTGCAAACATTGGATAAATATAAGAAAAAACGGATGAGTTTATTGGATTTGAGTGAACAGGAAATCCTAAGGCGCGAAAGCCTAAAGGAGATGCAGGCAATGGGAATAGACCCGTATCCTGCTGCAGAATATGTCGTAACGGATTATTCCACAAACATCAAGAGCGAGTTCTCTGATGATGCTCCGCGCAAGGAGGTTTCTGTGGCCGGTCGTATTATGAGCCGTCGTATTATGGGTAAGGCTTCTTTCTTGGAATTACAAGATAGCAAAGGACGTATCCAAGTTTATATCTCTCGTGACGACTTATGTCCAGACGAAAACAAGGACATGTATAATGTCGTTTTCAAAAAACTTTTGGACATTGGCGACTTTGTCGGAATCAATGGTTATGTGTTCCGTACGCAAATGGGAGAAATCTCAGTTCATGCAGCAAAAATGACTGTATTGGGCAAATCTCTCCGTCCATTGCCAATCGTTAAATACAAGGATGGCGTGGCTTATGATAAATTCGAAGATCCTGAGCTTCGTTACCGTCAGCGTTATGTTGATCTTTTGGTAAACGACGGCATCAAGGAAAAATTCTTGAAACGTGCTACTATCATCCGTACTCTACGTAGTATTTTGGATGAGGCTGGTTATACAGAGGTGGAAACTCCAATTCTTCAGAGTATTGCCGGTGGTGCTACGGCTCGTCCGTTCATCACTCACTTCAATGCTCTTGACCAAGATATGTATATGCGTATCGCCACTGAGCTTTATCTTAAGAGATTGATCGTAGGTGGTTTCGAAGGTGTTTATGAAATCGGCAAGAACTTCCGTAACGAAGGTATGGACCGCACTCATAACCCGGAGTTTACTTGCATTGAACTTTACGTACAATATAAGGATTACAACTGGATGATGAATTTCACTGAGAAGATGCTAGAGAGAATCTGTATCGCAGTGAATGGCAAACCAGAAGTGAAGGTTGGTGACAACGTCATCAGCTACAAGGCTCCATTCCCACGTGTTCCAATTTTGGACGCTATCAAGGAGAAGAGCGGATTCGACTGCGAAGGTAAGTCTGAGGAGGAGATCCGTGAATTCTGTAAGAGCAAGGGTATGGATGTGGATGAAACAATGGGTAGAGGTAAGTTGATCGACGAGTTGTTCGGTGAATTTGCTGAAGGTTCTTACATCCAACCTACCTTCATCATCGACTATCCTGTAGAGATGAGTCCGTTGACAAAGATGCACCGTTCAAAAGCAGGTTTGACTGAGCGTTTTGAATTGATGGTAAATGGTAAGGAGCTTGCCAATGCCTACTCTGAGTTGAATGACCCTCTTGATCAGGAACAGCGTTTTGTTGACCAGATGAAGTTGGCCGACAAGGGTGACGATGAAGCTATGGTTATTGATCAGGACTTCCTTCGTGCGCTTCAATACGGTATGCCTCCAACTAGTGGTATCGGTATGGGTATTGACCGTTTGGTTATGGTTATGACAGGTGAATTGGCAATTCAGGAAGTTTTGTTGTTCCCTCAGATGAAACCAGAGAAAGTTCAGACAAAAGATCCTGTTTCTAAGTACACTGCATTGGGAATAGCCGAAGAGTGGGTACCTGTTATCCAAAAGGCTGGTGTCTTAACTGTAGAACAGATGAAAGAGGTTAATCCAAATAAATTCCAGCAGGATATCTGCGGATTGAATAAGAAATTCAATTTAGGTTTATCTAATCCTACGAAGGAAGAGGTTGCCGAGTGGATCAGCAAAATTTAATTATGGAAGAGAATCAGGAACCAAAAATAGCGGTGATAGGTGGAGGTAGCTGGGCTACAGCCATTGCGAAGATATGTTTGATGAACCTAAACCGTCACATCAACTGGTACCTCAGAAGAGACGACCAGATTGAGGATTTTAAGAAGAACGGACGTAATCCGTCTTACCTTACTGCTGTGCAGTTTGATGTAGATAGAATCAACTTCAGTTCTGACTTGAATGAGGTGGTGAAGGATTCGGATATCTTGATATTTGCAACACCATCTCCGTTCCTGAAAACTATCTTGAAGAAGCTTAAACGCTCCATCAAGAGTAAATTTGTCATCTCTGCAATTAAAGGTATTGTGCCAGACGAGAATCTGATTATTTCCGAATATTTCCGCACCGTTTACGAAGTGCCAGAGGATAATTTGATGGTCATTTCTGGTCCGTGCCACGCTGAAGAGGTTTCTTTGGCGCGCCTTTCTTATTTGACAGTGGGATGCCAAAATCGTGAGAACGGACGTATTGTAGCAAATATGCTTACATGTAACTTCGTGAAGACAGCTGTGATTGATGATGTTGACGGATTGGAGTATGCTTCGGTCCTGAAAAACGTCTATGCAATCGCAGCCGGAATCTGTCATGGCTTGAAGTATGGAGACAACTTCCAGGCTGTGCTGGTTTCTAATGCCATTCAGGAGATGCAGCGTTTTATCAATATCGTTAGCCAAAAACATAGAAACATCATGGAGTCGGCCTACTTGGGCGATTTGCTGGTGACTGCTTATTCTAAGTTCAGCCGTAACCGCACGTTCGGAACGATGATAGGCAAGGGCTATTCTGTGAAGACGGCTCAGCTTGAGATGGAGATGATTGCAGAGGGTTATTACGGTACTAAATGTATCAAGGAGATCAATGAAAGATATAAGGTGAACATGCCTATCCTTGATGCCGTTTATAACATTCTTTACGAGCATATTTCTCCAGCTATCGAGATTAAATTGTTGACAGACAATTTGAGATAAAATATTACGATAAAAAAATAAATAAAAATGGAAAACATTAAATTAAACATTGAGAACGCATTTCCTTTCGTGTCAAAGGCAAGTGTTGATGCTTACGAAGCAAAGGTAAAAGAGTGTACTGAAATGCTTCACAAAGGAACAGGAAAGGGTAATGACTTCTTAGGTTGGTTAAATTTACCCTCTTCTACAACAGAGAAATTCTTGGATGAGGTTATCACTGTTGCAAACGATTTGAGAAGCCGTTGCGAGGTTGTAGTTGTTGCTGGTATCGGTGGTAGCTACCTTGGTGCTCGTGCCGTAATTGACGCACTTTCTAACATGTTCGGATGGTTGCAGCAGGACACAAAGAACCCTGTAATCGTTTTCGCAGGTAACAATATCGGAGAGGATTATTTGTCTGAATTGTCTGCTTTCTTGAGCAAGAAACAATTCGGAATTATCAATATTTCTAAATCAGGAACAACAACTGAGACTGCTTTGGCATTCCGTATCTTGAAGACTCAATTGGAGAAACAAGTGGGTAAGGCTGAGGCTAAGAACCGTATCGTAGCCGTTACAGATGCTAAGAAGGGTGCTCTTCGTACTCTTTCTACTCAAGAGGGTTACCGTACATTCATTATTCCTGACAACGTAGGTGGTCGTTTCTCTGTTTTGACTCCAGTAGGACTTCTTCCTATCGCAACTGCAGGATATGACATCAAGAAGTTGATAGCAGGTGCTCAGGATGCTGAGAAGTTCTGTGGTGCTGATGTTCCTTTCAAAGAGAATCCAGCTGCTATCTATGCTGCTGTTCGTAACGAACTTTACAAAAACGGTAAGAAAATCGAGATCTTGGTTAACTACCATCCTAAACTTCATTACATCGGTGAGTGGTGGAAACAGCTTTATGGTGAGAGCGAAGGTAAGGATTTGAAGGGTATTTTCCCTGCTGCTGTTGATTGTACAACAGACCTTCACTCAATGGGTCAATGGATCCAAGAGGGTGAGCGTTCTATCTTCGAGACAGTAATCTCTATCAAGAAGTCTGTATACAAAGTTGAGGTTCCTATGGACCAAGAGGATCTTGATGGCTTGAACTTCCTTGCAGGAAAGAGAGTTGACGATGTTAACAAGATGGCTGAGTTGGGTGTTACTTTGGCTCACGTTGACGGACAAGTTCCTAACCTTCACATTGAGATGCCAGAGCTTAACGAGTACTACATCGGTCAGTTGTTCTACTTCTTTGAGAAGGCTTGCGGTATCAGCGGTTACTTGCTAGGAGTTAACCCATTCAACCAACCAGGTGTTGAGGCTTACAAGAAGAACATGTTCGCATTGCTTAACAAGCCAGGCTACGAGAAAGAGTCTCAAGCTATCCAAGCAAGATTGAAGAAATAATTCAAACTCTTCATACAATTCAAAAGGCGAGGTTTTTCTTCGCCTTTTTTGTTTTCATCTCATTGTGGCTTATATGTTAAATCGGATCAGCGGATAGGTGAGGTTGGTATAGCGACAAGAATATTCCCCAAAATTCGACCTATGGGTCAATTTGCGTGGTGCAACATGCTCTAATCTGCGATAAATGCTGGTGGTTTGAGAGATTCAAAACATTCAGAGCCAAAATCGAGCAATGTAACTTCTCTATAGGTC
>JALNVE010000046.1 GCA_023227695.1 Paludibacteraceae bacterium | reverse complement strand
TTCAGGCACACTTACATAAGGATCAATGTCGATGTGCTTGAAATGCAAAGTCTCTTCCATCCATTTTTTATAAGAACCGTCTGATTCATCGCTGATGGTTTTGTAGTCGTGCTTCTTTGAGTCGAAGCAGAAAGCTATCTGGCAATTGGCTTGCTTGGATGCAGAGATGATTCCTGCAGCACCCTCGATTGTCGTTGTTGCGCAATAGTTGCACAATATGGATGAGTTGTCATTTCTCGGATAGAAGTAGTAATATCCGTCGTTTCCTCCTGTTGAGACAATCTTCCATTGTTGCTCGGCACTTCCAGTTGAGTCAGTCATGCTGATCAGTCCGTCGATCACATGGAGTGAGCGTCCGCTCTTACTGTCTGTAAGAATATAATAGCCTTCGTCATTCTTTGTGATTTGGAAGGAGATGTTGGTCTCGTCGTTGTCTGCTCCAAAGATGAATTTGCCGTCTTTTTCGGAGAAGATTTTGTTCGCATTTTTTGAGAGCAAAACATATTCTTTGCCGACTTCAAACTCCTTTACCCTTCTGTAACGGTTTATCTTGTCGAAGAGAGACAAATCCCATTCAGAGTAGAAGCGAATGATAGGGTAGCCGGCTCTCATGTCAATTGGCAGCCAGATATGCCATGATTCACCTACGTTAGCATCACTGAAGTAATCTCCTCCTTTCCAACGGTCGCCCATGTAAATATAGGCATCGTATTTGCCTGGAACTTTGAATATGTAGTTGCTCTGAGAGTTGTAGGAAGTGTTGAAATCTTTGTCTACAAATGGATTGCCGTAATCGGTCCAATTTCCCAACGGAAGTTCTGCCATTGATGAGTGTCCGGGGTTCGGATTCCAACCAGTGCAACCTGATGTGATAGCCACAAATCTGCCGTGGAACTTGAAGACTGCTGGTGCTTCATATTGTTTGCTGATGAATAATCTTGCCCATGTGCTGCTGAGGTCCAAATAGTCGTTAGTAAGCACCGTTGCGTGCATGGTTGCATTCTCTTCTGCTGATCCGAAATGGTAGCCTGCATTGTAATCAGGGTCAAACATCAGTGTCTGGTCACGTGAACCGGAAGGCTGTTCATCTCCTCTTGGCCGCATGGTTTTTACGAAGGTGTATGGACCAGAAATTTCGTCACTGTACAGAATGGCTACACGAGAAGCGGCATAACCCGATCCGTTTTCCCAATGGACCCACATCACATATTGGCCTGTGTTGGGACAATACATCACTTTGGGGCGTTCTAGAGTACGACCGTAGTTCATGTCCTGCATGTCGTCGCGGAGCGGCTGGTTAGGGCATTCGTAAGCCATACGTTCAAACTTCCAGTTGTATAGGTCTTTGGATGTATAACAGCCAATGCCGTTGCTCTTTACAGCACCGCTAGTGCGGTAGTTCTCACCAAACCAATAGTAGGTGCCGTTTTCATAAAGCACGCATCCTCCATGTACGTTGATGTGCTTGCCGTTAGCATCGTTCCAGTTCATTCCCAAACGTAGAGCGCTGCTTCCGTTGTGGAACTTTGTTCTGACATTCTCTTCGGGTTGGTCTACTCGGATAAGATGCCAGTAATGCTTGCCGTCGTCACCTTTCTTATCGCTGTAGACACCTTGGTTGTCGGTTGTTCCATCTGTGCCAAGGAAAAGATTGTTTGATTTGAATTGGATGCGCACATAGAGCTCTTCGTTAGGTGCGTAATTGATGATTAAATGAGCCGTTGAAGCTGTATTGCTTGTGCTGAAAACAGCACTGTATTCTCCTGACGAGTTAAGATACTTTCCGTTGGCTACATTTTGGATGGCATAACTTCCGTCAGACAAGGCTACAAAGGTGAATTGCTGATCTTCTGCATTGTTTCTGTCTTTGATTTTCGGATTGTCATTTACGTTGCACAAGAAGCGGTTGCTTGCATGCATGATGTAATACTTCTCGCCAACTTTGAAAGCACTGTTTCTATTTTGTTTGTATTGGACTATGGCTTCGTTTATCTCTAAAGTAGCTGTGTTGATTTCCTGCTGAGCAGTTGCTTCATCTAAATGGGTCTTTGCGGTTATGATGGATTGAGAAAGGGATGAGCGGACAGCAACGGAGAATTCTCCTTCATTGTCACCTTCTCGTGTGTTGTTATAAAGATCTTCCGCTTCACGGATAACTGCTTCTAAACCTTCTGTGATGAGTTCGTTTCCAGAGGCATCTCGTAGATACCAGTAGTGTAGGAGTGTGCTTCCGTCTTTGTCTGAGTACACATTACTGCCACTGGTGGTATTGTCAGTTCCCAAAAAACGACTGTTCTGAGCACATCTGAATTTTATGTATTCGCCCACGGCTTCTTCGATGGAGAAACGGGCAACGTCTGACGTAGAAGTGGAAAACTCCGTGTTCCAATCTCCCGTTTTGGTGACGTTGTTGTTGCTTGTTACGTTTTTGATGAGATATGAATTGCCGGATGCTGCAAAGTTGAACTGCTGTGATTTTTCGCCGGTAAAAGGTTGTAACACTGCATTGCTTCCGTTGGCAGCAAGAACCAAACCGCTCGAGTGAAAGATATAATAGCTTTTGTTCGTGTCAACTCCCGAAACAGCATGACAAAGCATGATGAAAAAGACAAAGAGAAATCCTCTTAACGATTTTGTTTTCATATTAATAACAATCAAATTAGATCTGAACTCAGATAAAGAAACGTGGGGCTAAGATAATGAAGAAAAGTTTAAAAGAGAAAGAAGTGAAAAGATTTTAGTATTCCTACTTTTTCAAACGGAATGGTTATACTTTTAAAAAGCATTATATTTGTATTAAGAAAAAGAGCGCAGCTTCGTAGTCTGTGCTTCTAAAAAAGTGAAAAAAATGTCATATACTCCACTAAAACCGTCGTTTTTAGGGTTGAGAGTCTTCGATTCGTTGGCACTCGAACCTATTGCGGGTTATATCGACTGGACTTATTTCTTTCATGCTTGGCGTATTTCCGGCAATTATCAAGGACTGGAGACTTTGTGCGGTTGCGAGGCGTGCAAACAGAAATGGCTTCTTTCTTTTCCTGTTGAGGAACGTGATAAGGCCAAAGAGGCGATTCGCCTTTTCTGGGATGCGCGTGATATGTTATCCGGTTTGATGCGTCAGCATTTGTTGAAGGTGAACGTGGCGCTGTACTTTTCTGAAGCAAAATCGGGAGCAGAAGCGATAGACTTTATTGAAGATGGAAAAGTGACGATCTCTCTTCCTGTGTTGAGGCAGCAGCATCCCAGCGAAAGGTCGGGCTATTGTCTCTCTCTTGCTGATTTCATTTCGCCTGAGCAGGATTATGTCGGACTTTTTGCCGTATCTATCTTGGGTGCAGACGAAATCTCGGCTCAATATAAGGCGAAGGGCGACGATTACAATTCCATCTTGGTAGAGAGTGTGGCAGCCCGTTTGGCCGAGGCCACTTCGGAGTGGTTGCATCTGCAGGTGAGACGACATCTGTGGGGTTATGCTAACCATGAGTCTTTGACGCGCGATGAGATTCGTCAGGCAAAATACCAAGGCATTCGTCCGGCAGTGGGTTATCCCAGTTTGCCAGACCAATCGGTCATCTTTGATTTCGATAAGTTACTTCATCTGGAGAAAATAGGAATCCGTCTTACGGAGAATGGAGCCATGCATCCAACTTCGGCGGTTTGTGGCATGTATATCTCTCATCCTAAATCTTCGTATTTTATGATTGGAAAGATTGGTCAGGATCAACTTGCCGATTACGCAAAACGACGTAACAAAAGCGTAGGGGAGATGAAACGGTGGTTGCCGAATTCGTTGTGATTAAAAAACAAAAAGGCGTAGAGAACTTTCATTCCTACGCCTTTTCTGTATGATAATGATCCTATTTCGTTAGAAATTTGGCAACAAATACTCTTTTTGGTTAGAGAAGATGTTGTCGATGCTGTTGATCTCCAAGAAGGTGGTTCCTCCACCAATGTTTTGGCTGCCGCTTAGATATGCAACCTTGTCACCGAACTTCAGATATCCGTTTTCAATCAACATTTTCAGTGCTGAGAAAAAGTAGTGACGGGTGTCCTCTTTTGCCTCTTGATAGATAGGCGTTACTCCGTAAGAGAGAGACAACTGACGGATTAAATGTTCCCTGTAACAGATGGCCATGATAGGGCAAGAACCTCTGTATGCAGACAAGTGACGGGCTGTTGTACCTGTGTAGCTGTCGGTGATGATTGCCCTTGTGTTGAGCAACTCCATAGAATCTACAGCCTGTTTTGCGAGGAACGATGTGATATCGTTTTCGTCATGCTGAGGTATTTTAATGTCGTTTTCCTTCAACTTTGTCTTCTCTGCTTCTGCAGTAATCTTAGCCATGGTACGAACAGCCTCAATCGGATATTTGCCGTAAGCAGTCTCGCCGCTGAGCATCAATGCGTCTGTGCGGTAGAAAATGGCGTTGGCAATATCGACAACTTCGGCACGTGTTGGCCTTGGGTTATTGATCATGGTGTGAAGCATTTGAGTGGCTACGATAACCGGTTTCTTTGCAATCACACTTTTACGGATCAATATACGTTGGATTCCAGGAATCTTCTCTTGTGCAACCTCGATACCCAAGTCGCCACGGGCAATCATAAGTCCGTATGCGTATTCAAGTATTTCGTCGGCATTGTCCACACCTTCCTGGTTCTCTATCTTAGCAATGATTTTGATGTCGCTCTTGTGCTCGTCCAAAATTTGCTGGATGGCTATCACATCTTCTTTGCTTCTTACGAAAGAGTGGGCTATGAAGTCAATCTTCTTGTCGATGGCATAAAGAATGTTTCGCTTGTCTTTCTCTGTAAGTGATGGCAATTTGATGCTCACGCCAGGCACGTTCACGCTCTTGCGGCTGCCTAGGATACCGTCGTTCTGAGCCTCGCAAAGCAGATAATCCTCCTCTTTGTCCAAAACTCTGACGTTGATCTCTCCGTCGTCAAAAAGAATGTCGGCACCAATGTTGACGTCTTTCACGAAGTCTTTGTAACTAACGGCAATCATCTCTTTGGAGCTGATCATGTCAGGGTCTCCCTTGATCTTGATTTTGTCGTTGGTTTTGATCTCAATAGGAGCTTCCGATTTGGTAGTTCTCACCTCTGGACCCTTTGTGTCGATAAGGATTCCGATCTGGTTGGAAACGGCTCTGATGTTTCCGATTACTAGATCAAACCCTTCGGAGTCCATGTGTGCAGAGTTGAGTCGGGCAACATTCATTCCCTCGTTATAAAGAGCACGAATGAACTCTACGTCGCAGCGTTTGTCCGAAATGGTTGCAATTATCTTTGTTTGTTTTTCCATTCTTATTTGTCTATTGAATTCTTATTGTCAATGTATTGTAGAAATAATTTATTTGTCGGTTTCAGAAAAAGAGATATAGAATCTTCCTCTTCGAAAAAGGCCCTGTCCTTTTTTGGATAAAGAAAATGAAATGTGATTTTATAGGTTTCCTTCTTCCAAATCAGATAACAAATCCGATACAGAACGTCCTAATTTAGGATGTAGAAGGTCTGGCGCTATTTCAGCAAGTGGCCTTAATACAAAATCTCGTTTCTGGATCAGAGGGTGGGGAATGGTCAAATCTTGAGTCTCTAAAACCATGTCGTCGTAAAGGAGAATGTCGATGTCGATGATTCGGTCTTCATATCTTCTTTTGTCATGGTAAACTCTACCCATTTCCCGTTCAATGGCTTTCGCCATGGCAAGACATCTTTCGGGCGAATTGTTTGTCTCAATGCATATCACGGCGTTCAGGAACTTGTTGGCCGAGTCGAACCCCCATGGTTCTGTCTCGTATAAAGAAGAGAGCCCTTCTAGCGTGCCGATGATGCTTCCGCAGATCATGGTTGCGTTGGTAATGTTTTTCTTCTTGTCGCCTAAGTTGGAACCTAAACCTAAATATACTTTCGACATAATGTTTCGTTAAATTGAAGAAAACCACCATCTTCCCGAAAGTGAGAGGATGATGGTTAGTTTTTTCTCTCAAAGATAACTCGCCGCAGTGGGTTAGTTCACTTTGAATTTATACTTGACCTCTTTCAAGTCAGCGTTGGCCTTTACGATTTTATCTTTCAAGCCTACCTTATAGTTGGCTAATTTAGCCTGTAAAGCAGGGTCGCCAACTGCGAGCATCTGTACTGCAAGGATTCCTGCGTTCTGAGCTGCGTTGATTCCGACAGTAGCAACAGGGATGCCTGGAGGCATTTGTACGATGGCAAGTAATGCGTCCATGCCGTCAAGTGTTGCATTAATAGGCACGCCAATAACTGGTACAGTTGTTTGAGCTGCAATGACGCCTGGAAGGTGAGCTGCCATACCTGCAGCTGCTATGATCACTTTGATGCCGTTTTGCTGGGCATTAGTCGCAAATTCTTCTACCTCTTTGGGAGTACGGTGAGCCGACAAAGCATTGATTTCGAATGGGATTTCGAATTCGTCAAGTAGCTTTGCAGCCTTATCCATTACTGGAAGGTCGGAAGTGCTGCCCATAATGATGCTTACTACCGCTTTCATTTTCTTCTTTTTTAATTTGAGCACAAAGATAACATAAATATCCTGAAAATTTGCAGAGCTTCGTCTACCTTAATTAAATGTTGTATTGCGTCTTGTGGATTTCTGCCTTTCTGTGCTGCTCTTGCTGCTGATTGAAAATAGATGTAGAATGGCATGGATGGTTGGTCGTTTTGTGAAAAACAGAAGCAGACTTTTCTCTTTTGGGTGTTGAATGGAATGAAATATGTATTTTTGTGAGATTGAATCAAACAAGCGATGTCCATGAAAGAGAATCAGATATTTGTCCGTTATATAAGAAATGAAGAGCATTATAAAGAGGTGCTGGAACGTGCTGCTGCGGTAAAGCATACGTTGTGGATTGGTACGGCAGACATCAAAGATGTTTATGTGAAAGGTGTTTCTGCCTCATTGCCATTCTTGGGTGTCTTGTCTGGTTTGTTGCAGCGTGATGTTTGTGTCAGATTGATTCATGCCAAAGAGCCGGGACCAAATTTCAGAGAAGACTTTGATCGTTATCCTATCCTGAAAACGCAGTTGGAACGTGTGCTTTGTCCTCGCGTTCATTTTAAATTAATGATTTTTGATTTGCAGACGGCCTATATCGGTTCAGCCAATTTGACGGGAGCTGGCATTGGCATGAAGTCAGAGAACCGACGCAATTTTGAATCGGGCATATTGACCAACGATCCTGAGTTGGTGGAGGCAGCCGCTAATCAGTTTGATGAAGTGTGGATGGGTGCTTTCTGTCAATCTTGTGGTCGTAAGGAGTTTTGTGGCGATCGCATCGTCTGAGAATTAATGCCGTGTAGAGTAGGGTTGTCCTTTCCTGATTTTAGTTGACCTGACCTAAAATAATTCGAGGTTTAAAACTCTCCACGCCTTTTTTGTCTTGATCATTATTTACTTCATCGATTCCATCAGTTCAAAAAAATATTGCGGGTCGCGGAGGCTATACAGTTTGTACCATGCGGCAAGGGTTGCTTCTTTCATTACGTTGGTACGTTTCAGAATCTCGTAGGCGAACTCGAGTGGAGCCATGCCCGATGCGGTTATCAAATTGCCGTCGCACACGGCCGGGGTGTCAACAAAGTTGGCGCTTCCTTTGTAGACGGGGCAAACCATCTCCAAAAAACCTTTGCCGTTGCTCGTATGCTTCCGATGGTCTAAAATGCCGGCGTATGCCAACGCTACTGTGGCTCCGCAAACGGCTGCCACCACCACGCCACGCCCAATAAGATTTTCCACCATCCCCGTCACGTGCTGATGCTCTTCGGCCATCCACGTGTCGGCACCCGGAAGGATCAACAGATCACCTTCCGTAAACTCCACGTCAGAGAGTTTGAGGTCAACATTGATCTCCATTCCACCCATGGTGGTGACTGGTTTTAGCGACTCTGCCACCTTCTTGATGGCCACTTTTCCGTCTTTCAGGAACCGGCCGCTGTTCAACTCAGCAGCGATTTGGGCAAATTCCCAATCGGCCATTGTGTCTAATACGTATAGATAGCAGTTGTTTAGTTTTGAAGTGCTCATGTATGTATATTTTTTATTAGAATTTTAATCGTCAAGTGTAAAACCTTGTTTAGAAAAATCATAAAAATATTATTATAATAAAATTAACGACAGGACATTTTAACTTCAAATATCTGTGAGTTTACGAACCAAAATTTGAGCGATTCACCGCATCTGGACCCTGAAGGGGTCCTATCTTTGTAGCAAGGTATTACCCCATGAAGCACCGACCCTTAAGGGGTCGAATATTCAGGTGAGATGCAGATGAATCAATTTGTACCATTCATTTGATTTGATCGACGATTAACACGTGAAATCCAAGCCTTGTTTGCGCTGGAACATGCGACCCCTTCAGGGTCGGGGGGCAACCAATCAACCTAAAGCTACAAATATTCGACCACCTTCGGGGTCGGCTGTAGCACATTAGTGAACGGCATCGAACCATCTTTTGAGCATTCTAGCTTTCTGTCCGAAAAAAGGAATTCCAGCTGTAGGAAAACTCAATTTTCAGGATCGCACGATAAATGCCGTACTTTTTTAGCGGCCAACGTATGTCTCTTGACAAACTCGGTCTTGGCGTTTGTGTAAGCATCGCGGTCGTGTTCAAAACGTTTCCATAACGATTTCTTGAGCGATTCGTACTCCATTGCAATCGCATGGTTGTCATTCAGAAAGTCACGGAAATAGAGTTCGTCGTTGTCGCCCGCTAATCGGATATGAATATGAAAAACGCGCTCGGCAAACCCTTGTTTCGTGTAACCCTTATTGAAATCTATTCTTTCGTCGCTTCTGTTCATGCACAGATATCCTTTCTCCAAGAGTGCATCGTGTGCAGAATCAAGGCCTTGCCTGTCAGATGTCTCTATCAGGATATCGACGATTGGCTTTGCCCATATACCATTGATGGCCGTACTCCCGATATGTGATATTTTTGTGGCACCTACATTCTTAAGGATTTCATGTAAAATCTCGCATTCATCGTCGTACCACTCCTTCCATTTCGGATTGTGTGCCGTCAGAACAATCGGAAACAATTGCCACAGCTCTTCCAAAGTCATCTCCGACAGCTCTTTCCCCATGTTTTTATCCTCCAAAAAATGATGTATATGCTTTTGTTGTTTTCTGTTATCGGTTATTCAGCTCCGTTAGTTCCGCTATAAATTAATCTTAGCCTTTCTGGCTTGCGAGTGTTGAAGCTGGCGCGGAATTTTGTAGAGTTTGCCCTCTTTCACAAATTTGGCTCCCGTTTGTTTAAACCAGAACGACACGCCCTGGGCCGCACATTCGTTGCGGAGAGACATTATCCATTCAAAGTCGCACGGACGCGCCTCCGCTCCCGATTCGCCGCCTACCACCACCTGCTCTATCCATGTGCCGATGTGGTAGGAGCTCAAATCTATTTTTTCCAAGATGGGTTCGCAAATGATGACCTTATGTTTGATTGGCGATTTCTCGTAAATAGGCAATCGATAGTCTGCCATGGCCTGATTCTCTACCGTGCAGCAGATGATCACGTTGCGTTGTCATATCCTTCGCCCCAATCGTTGGGCAGTGATTGGCTGAAGCGGTCTATTCGTTTTGTGATGATCAAGAAACGCAGATCGCTGCGTTCACGGATCATCTTCCACGCCTCGGCGCGCCACTCGTCTGCATCGGCCACAAAAAAATCGGAGGTGAAACAGGTATAGACCAGAGAGCCAGAGGGCACCTTGTAATCTCCGTTCTTTTTACGGCGTATGGGCAGGTCGAAACTCTTGGTTTGAGTCACCACCGAACTGTCTATGTCACGTTTGGCATCGCCACGATAGACGTAGCAATGCTGGCAGCCGGGACTCAATTTGTGGCAGCCATGCCAAAGATTCCAAAGGCACGAACCTTTTTCTATTGCATTTGTAGACATCAGATTATATCGTGTTAGTTGCAAATATAATAACATTTGAACTACCGCAGACCAAACCACCCCACAAATTAATGACAGGTTTTAATCCTTGTTTTATTGGAATTTACCTTCTGAGTGTTAGTGTCAAGCATGTCTGTTAAGCGTCTTGTTCGTCTTCATTATTCTCAGTCTCAGATTCGTATTCCAAAGTATTCCATTTTGATTTTGCCAATTTAAGTGATTTTTGAATCTGATTTATTAGGACATCACGAGATGGCAATTCCGTTACATATTGCGCCACTTTTATGCCAGCCTTATCAAGTTGTAAAAGCTCTATTTGTTCCTCATTGCCTTCAGTACATAGCAACATTCCCAAAGGAGCTTCTTCTCCTTTCTCCATTTCGTTAGCTTCAAGCCAACGTAGATATAACTCCATCTGACCTTTATATTGAGCCTTGAAACGACCCAGTTTTAAGTCGATAGCTATTAATCTGCGTAAACGACGATGGTAAAATAGAAGGTCAAGGAAAAAATCCTCGCCATCTATAACCATCCTCTTTTGTCGCTCAACAAAAGTAAACCCTTTTCCCATCTCTAACATGAATTGTTCGAGATTTGCTATAAGGCTATCTTCAAGGCATCGCTCGCTATACATACCTTTCAAACCTGTAAATTCTAGGAAATAAGGACTTTTAAACACTAAATCTGGAGTTATTGTATCATTGTCACGTAAGTCTGCAAGTTCTTGTTTTACTAATCCATCGGGTTTAGAAGCAATAGCTGTGCGTTCGTATAGCATTCCATCAATCTCTTTCCGCAGACGGCGAACACTCCAATGCTCATTTGATGCAAATGTGAGATAAAACTCTCGTTGTAACCCATCTTTAAGTGGTAACACTTCTACGAAATGAGACCACCACAATTGTCTTGACAGTGTCGCGATATTTGCTCGTCAGGAAACAGACATGCAAATTGCATCATTCTACGGAGGTTTTTTTCATCGAACCCCTTGTTTCCATATTCATCTTGCAATTGTCGTGACACTGTCGCGACTATCTTTTGTCCATATGCAGCCCGCTCATCATCAAGAATATCGCAGTTCACTCGTTTGCCAAGATGCCAATACATCATGGTGAGTTCATAATTGGCTGTCACCGCAACATGGCTACGTGCCTGTTCGATAATTAGTAATAGTTGTATGCTTTTGTCATTGATATCTTGTGGATATTTAGCCATAGCATTCATCATATTTATTTCTTCTGCATTCATTGCATTACATTCCTCCGTATCTTATTTTCTGCCAAAACTACTTTTCTTCGGTTTTCCATTACTACTTTCCTTGAAATCTGATGGTAAAGATACTGCAAAACTACAACTTTAAAACGTTTTTAGGCTCACGAGTTTTGCGTTACTCTCATATTATTTATGAAAATATCATTTTCAATTGGTAACAATTTGTTACCAGTTCGCTTCCCTCTTTTTTCAAAAGTCCTTTCAATACACATTGAAAGCATCAAAAAATATAATTGTTTCTGAAAAATGCATGAATCGGGAAATAGACGTTTTCTGTTAAGACTCTATGGTGCATAAAGTACAAGAAACAAGCAATCAGCAATATGTTTTTTGTTAGTATTATACCATTTAGGGTATAATGTCTGTTTATTGTAAAATTTTATACCCTTTATGGTATAATCGTAATACACGTCTGTTCCTCAAGAAACAGACGTGCAATTTGCTTGTATCTTTCAGTCTATTGGTGTTTTTTGATGCTTTTCCATCAAATCACCCCCTTCAAATACCTGCCCGTCCAGGAGCGTTCGCACTTCATCAGGTCTTCGGGCGTGCTTTCAAAAATCACTTCGCCGCCACGTTTGCCGCCTTCGGGACCGAGGTCGATGATCCAGTCTGCCCGACGGATAATGTCGAGGTTGTGCTCAATGATGATGACCGTATTCTCCGCATCGACCAGCTTCTTCACGATGTGGTAGAAATTGTCGATGTCGCTGATGTGGAGTCCGGTGGTCGGTTCGTCCATGATGTAGATGTTGCCGCGTTTGCGCAGTTCGGTGGCAATCTTCAGACGCTGGCTCTCGCCGCCCGAGAGGGTGGAGAGCGATTGCCCCAGCTTCAAGTAGCCAAGTCCCACCTCCTGCAGCAGCTCCAGATGACGGTTGATTTTCGCTACCTTGAAAAACTCCTCCGCTTGGTTGACCGTCATGTCCAGCACCTCGGCAATGTCTTTGCCTTGGTATTTCAGCTCCAGCACCTCCAGTTTGTAGCGTTTGCCCTCGCATTCATCGCAGCGGGTCTTGACCGAGTCGAGAAAGTGCATCTCGTAGCTCAGCACGCCTTGACCGTTGCACTTCGGACAGGCACCTTTCGAGTTGAAGCTGAACAACGAAGCGTCGTGCCCCGTGGCAGCGGCAAACTCCTTACGGATGAAGTCGAAAATGCCGATGTAGGTGCCGATGTTTCCCCGCGATGTGCGTCCAATGGGCTGCTGGTCAATAACCACGGCCTCCGGGTGTGCGGGCAAGAAGCACTGGTGTATGAGGCTGCTCTTGCCGCAACCAGCCACGCCCGTGATGCAGGTGAGGATGCCTTTCGGAATGCGCACCGAGACATCTTTCAGGTTGTTGGCGCACGCATGGTTGATGGAGTAAAACTCTTTCCACGCTTTGCGGACAGAATCTCCGGATGGTTTTTTTCGCAGGCATTGCGCCGTTAGGCTGTTGGTGTCGAAAAGACCTTTCGGCAAACCGTTGTAGACCACGTTTCCGCCTAGCCTTCCCGCTTTCGGACCAATATCTATAATCCATTCTGCCTGACGGATGATGTCGGGGTCGTGTTCCACCACGAAGACGCTGTTGCCCTTATCGCGCAGGCGGTGAAGGACAGACATCAGCTTTTCAGTGTCGCGCGGGTGGAGGCCTATGCTCGGCTCGTCCAGCACGTAGAGCAGGTCTACGAGGTCGCAGTCGAGTTGGCGGGCCATCTTCACGCGCTGGCTCTCGCCGCCCGAAAGTGTGGAGACAGGACGCTCCAACGAAATGTAGCCTACACCAATCTCCACCAGCTGCTCCAATAGGAACGACACCTTGCGGATGATGGGGCGCGAAATCTCCATCGGATCGTCCACCTTACGGACAAACTCCAGCACGTCGCTGATTTCCATGCCGAACAGTTCGTCTATCGAAACGCCGTTGATTTTCACCGAGCGGGCGCGTTCGTTCAACCGTGAGCCGTGGCACGCATCGCAAATCTGGTAGGTGAAGAATTTGTTGTATGCGTTTTTCTCGTCATCGTCCGGCTCATCATCGGCACGGTCAATGATGGCATGCTCCAGCTTGCGTGCAATACCTTCGAAATTGCGGTTGTAGGTGAGCTTTGTGGTCGACTTGTCCAGCAAGACGGGCTCGCTGTAGAGCAGCTTGTTTAGCTCCTCGTCGCTGTAGTCTTTCAGTTTCTTGTCGGCATCAAATAGATTGTAACCTATCAGTTCTTTGAGCAAATAGGAGTTACTTTTGTAATGTCCGTGCTGGATGGCACCTTCGCGCAGCGACTTCTCCTTGTCGAGAAACAGGTTGAGATCAATCTTCACCTGTTTGCCCAACCCATGGCAGTGCGGACACAGACCTTCTGGGTGGTTGAACGAGAAGGCGAACGAGGGCAAGCTTAGAAACGGCTGCCCGATGCGCGAGTAGAGCAGGCGTATGTAGGTCGAGAGTTCGGTGACCGTCCCCACGGTGCTGCGCAGGTTGTTGCCAAGGCGTCTCTGGTCAATCACGATGGGCGTGGAGAGGTTGAGGATGTCGTCCACGTCGGGGCGTGAGAGTTTGGGCAGACGGGCGCGCGCAAACGTGCCGAATGTCTCGATGAGTTGTCGTTGAGCCTCGGTGTAGATGGTGTCGAACAGTAGCGACGATTTGCCCGAGCCCGACACGCCCGTGAATACTACCAGTTTGTGTTTGGGAATCTCCACATCCACGTTTTTCAGGTTGTTGGTGTGGGCGTTTCGGATGATGATGTTTTGGTTGGTCATAATCTGTTTGTTTGAATATGCGAATGTAGGAAGTAAAGGAATACCATTTTAAATGAGCAGTCCATTATTATAAAATAATTTCTATCTGCCTTATTCGTAAACGACATCCATCTCTCCTGCCCGCAAAGATATGGGTTGACCTAGGGGACGAGTCAAGAGGAAAAGATGATTTATTTTGCGCAGGGAATTTATTAGTCTTTTTGGAAACATGATTGCTGTGATACGGCAACTTCAGAACCTACTTTCCTCTATTTCAAATAGAGATAAATGCCGTTTTCTTCTATTCTGAATAGAGATAATCTTACATTTTTGCTTCTATTCACAATAGAAAAGAATTCGATGTCCTGTTTCAAAAATGAGGATAAGATGCCGCGTTTCCTAATTTGGCTTGTTTTTGTTTCCAAAGTTGGCTGGTTTTTACTGACCTATGGGTCAATTTGCGTGGTGCAACATGCTCTAATCTGCGATAAATGCTGGTGGTTTGAGAGATTCAAAACATTCAGAGCCAAAATCGAGCAATGTAACTTCTCTATAGGTCAAAT
>JALNVE010000045.1 GCA_023227695.1 Paludibacteraceae bacterium | reverse complement strand
GAGTATCTCGGTTGGCAGTACTACTTCTGCCAACGCTATTAGTTGTTTTGTTTCCATGGTATAGAAACGTTGATACTTGGTTTTTTATGATATTTCTTTCCCCACTAAATTTCTACTGACCCACGAATTATTTTAAGTCAACTAAAATAAGGAAAGGACATAGCAAGCTATTTAGGATGATTAACAGACAAGAAAAGAGGATATGCTTGGCATATCCTCTTTCATATAATTGAATAAACTAATTACTCAGCAACAACATCGAAAGCAACTTCTGCAGTTACCTCTTTGTGTAGTTTGATAATAGCTTTGTATGAACCAACTTCCTTTACAGCGTCCTTGATATAAATACATTTTCTATCAACGTTCAAACCTTTTTTCTCCAAAGACTCAGCAATCTGGATATTGTTAACTGAACCGAAAATAGTTCCAGTTGCACTAGCCTTAGCACCAATAGTCAATGAAACACCGTTCAACTTCTCAGCTAAAACTAGAGCCTCAGTCTTGATCTTCTCTAATTTGTGAGCGCGTTGTTTTAATTCCTCAGCCAATTGTTTCTTTGCAGAAGGAGTAGCTAAAATAGCTTTTCCCTGAGGGATTAGGAAATTACGGCCATAACCGTTTTTTACGGATACTACATCATCCTTGTATCCTACGTTATTTAAGTCTTCTAATAATATGATTTCCATTATTTTTCCTCCTTCTTGTTATTTCATCAAATCGGTTACGTAAGGGAGCAATGCCAAATGACGGGCTCTTTTAACAGCCTGGGCAACTTTTCTTTGATACTTCAAAGATGTTCCTGTAAGACGACGAGGCAATATTTTACCTTGTTCGTTCAAGAATTTTTTCAAGAACTCAGGATCCTTATAGTCGATATACTTGATACCGCTCTTCTTGAAACGACAATATTTCTTTTTCTTAACCTCTACTGATGGAGGTGTTAAATATCTGATTTCAGATGAATTTTGTGCTGCCATTTTTTAATTCTCCTTTTTAGATTTTAGACTTCTTCTCTTAGCAGCGTATTCTGCTGCGTATTTGTCCAATTTAGTTGTTAAAAAACGAATGACCTTCTCGTCACGACGGAATTGAATCTCAAGATCCTTGATTACTGTTGGTTCTGCATCAAACTCCAGCATGCAATAGAATCCTGTTGACTTCTTTTCAATAGGATAAGCTAGTCTGCGAAGGCCCCAGCACTCCTCATTAACAATCTCTACTTTTGCCTCAGCGAGATAGTTCTTAAATTTTTCTGCCGTTTCCTTCATCTGAACATCAGACAAAACGGGAGTTAAAATGAAAACGGTTTCATAATGATTTAACATAAATCCTCTAATTTTTAATTAGTTAAATTATTCGTTATCTCTAAACGAGTTGCAAAAGTAGACATTTTTTCCGTGTTTTCAAACTTTTATACTCTAATTTTTCTTTTCTTTCATTCTAAAAATGAAATAAATAGATGTAAATCAAAGGATCAATCAGACTTTCAAAAACCTCTTTTTTTTTCAAAAAAAACAAATTAAACAATATTAACTCACGGTAAATTACACATTCAAATAAAAGCATCTAATTTTGACACGATTTCAAAAAGCACATATGAAAAGAAAGTTTCTCTTGTATTTAAGCTTAGCACTGGTTCTCCTCCTCGGCGGAGCAAATCTGCTATGCAATGAGAGGCTGGTGAGCTACAACAAACCTCCTACACAAATCAAACAGAGGAAGAAGATATCTCACACGTATCCTCCTTTAAAACTTACGTCGCTTACATCAACAGTGGACTAGACTCACAGACTTCATACGTCCATCAAAACGAGATAAACTCAAGAGCGAAAAAAGGATTTCAGCAACAAATCTCTTTCTGTTACCAAACAAACAAAATTTTCCAAAAAGTCTTTTTCGAAAGAAGTTCCCAAAACTTCAGAAGAAATCAAGAAAAACGGTATAATTTAGGCATATATATATACCAAAAGAAACTACTGATATAATTTCTATCTGTCTGTATTTCAGCAAACATTTATTCATTCCAAGGAAGTTTTCATAGGAAAATTTCAGGGAAAGAGTATACTAAAATCAAAAATCATTTTTGCGGTGTCGACAAAAGGCGTCTACATTAGGATTTCTCCAATAACATATTAGCGATGAGTTTCATCAACACATCTAGTCCAACCTGAATGGATGCCAATGTTGTAACATTCAGAAGTTTGGAATCAATATGTCAATCATTGGTTAATCCAAAGTATTGCACCATTTGTATTCAACAGCATCACACATGAACAGGAGACTGGTCTAGCTAGTAATGACAAGAGTGTCTACAAACAGTTGATCCATTCATAGTTTTGCGTCAGTACAAAGTCTGCATTTGGCTCATCTAAAGACAACACATCAAGTCAAAAACGTAATTGATTTTGGAATTTATGCGCTTCATTAAAGGAACGCATAACACCCTACCCTTATATTTTCCCAAAAACTCCAACAACAAACATACACTACACTTCTTTTGGAGTGGAGTAGATTTTTGACGCCTCAATTCAAAACAAGCAAAACACAAAATCGCTCAGAAAACACATTGAAATCAAGGCGTTACAAAAAAAGGAATCTCTAATTCAAAAATAACAGGAGAACACATCTAAAAACTCAATAATAACTTACAAAAAAAACATTATGGAAACAAAGGACAAAAACATCTCAAAGAAAGGATTTCATTTATCCGCCGCATTGGTAATTGTAGCTTGCTTTATCACAGCATGTCTTATCTTCATCTTCGTATTCGGCAACTCATCCAACTTCGTTAACAATGACCCGAATAACCAGCCATTGCCTGGCAATCTGCTCGGTACCATCTACAAAGGAGGTTTAATCGTGCCCGTCATTCAAACTTTACTCCTTACGGTTCTTGTTCTGAGCGTAGAACGTTGGTTTGCCATCAAAAAAGCAAAAGGAAACGGAAGCTTGGTGAACTTCGTACAGAATATCAAATCTGCATTGCAAAGCGGTGACATAGAAAAAGCTGAGAAGATTTGCAACGACCAAAAAGGTTCAGTAGCCAATGTAGTCAAATCATCTTTGACCAAATACAAAGAGATGAGCGAAAACAACGAACTCACCAAAGAGCAGAAAATTGCCAACATACAGAAAGAGGTAGAAGAAGCAACCTCACTCGAACTGCCATCTTTGGAGCAGAATCTAGGCGTTGTGGCTACCATCACTACTCTCGGAACATTGATGGGACTGCTCGGAACAGTTGTCGGAATGATCAGATCATTTGCCGCTTTGGCCAACTCAGGTTCTCCCGATTCAATCGCCCTGTCAACAGGTATTTCAGAAGCATTGATCAACACTGCCTTCGGTATCGCAACAGGTGCGTTGGCAGTCATCTCTTACAACTACTTCACAAGCAAAATTGACAGCATCACTTACTGCATCGACGAGGTAGGATTTACCGTTGTTCAATCATATTCTGCTTTCAAAAATTAACAACCATGCCCAAGATTAAGATTAAAAGGAAAAGCACGATTATCGACATGACGGCCATGAGCGACGTTACCGTACTTCTGCTCACCTTCTTCATGTTGACATCCACTTTTGTGCAAAAAGAACCAATATTGGTTTCCGCACCCTCTTCTGTATCTGAAATCAAGATCCCGGACACGAATATCATGCAGATTTTGGTCGACAAACAGGGACGAGTATTTATGAGTCTCGACAAACAGGAAGACCGAATAGCCGTTTTGGAAGCCGTAGGTAAAGAATACGGAATTGTCTTCAACGCTAAGGAGATACAAAAATTCAAGTTGGCCAACTCTTTCGGCGTGCCAATTCAAAAGATGAAATCTTTTTTAGCATTGGAACAAGGCGAGCAAGACAAAGCCCTTCCTACTCTAGGAATCCCTTGCGACAGCACCAACAACCAATTCAAATCATGGGTTAAACAGGCGTGTCTGCAGAACAGCGATCTCCGCATCGCCATAAAGGCAGATCAAACTACACCCTATCCCGTCATCAAAAACGTGATGAATTCACTGCAGGATATTCGAGAAAACAGATACAATCTGATTACTTCTCTGAAAACGGTCAAGGAGAGCTAACAAGTTTCTTGTTAATCATTTTTCGTTACTCAAACAAAACGTTATTAACGCTTTAAACAAGTAACGAGCAAAAACAAAAAAAGAAATAAAATGGCAGAGATACAAGAAAAAAGCAAAGGTGGAGGAAAGCAGAAAAAGAAGCACATCCACCTAGACTTCACCCCAATGGTGGATATGAACATGCTGCTCATTACCTTCTTCATGCTTTGTACTTCTTTGAGCAAGCCTCAAACCATGGAGATAAGCATGCCCAGCAAGGATAAGGTTCCGGAAGAAGAACAGACCAAAGTGCAGGACACACGAGCCATTACACTGCTGCTCGACGGCGACAACAAAATCTTCTACTATTTCGGCGAACCCGACTTTCAAAACTACAACTCATTAGTTCGAACAAGCTATGAAGCAACCGGGATCAGACAGGTTCTGCTCAAGCGAAACAAAAAAGTGAACAATGAGATGAACGATTTGAAGCGAGAGAAGATAGAGAAGAAGCTGTCGGACGAAGAATTTGCAACGCGCTCTACTGAAATCAAGAAAGACAAAAGTGCGCCCGTCGTCATCATCAAAGCGACAGACAAGGCCAACTACAAAAACCTGATTGATGCGCTAAACGAGATGCAAATATGCAGCATCAGCAAATATGCCGTGGTCGACATCACAGAAGCCGACGAATTCCTTTTACAGAATTGGGAGGCGAAAGGTGGACTGATACACGAAACCGTCACTGAATAAATCAGGAATTTAAAAAGAAAAAAATGAGTAAAATAGATTTATCATCAAAAGAGTGGTGCGACCTTGTTTTCGACGGAAGAAACAAGGACTACGGAGCATACGAATTGAGGCAGGAATCAAACAAAAGGCATATCATTGCCTTAGTTGCAGTAATTCTTTTCTCCATCGTACTCTTCTCGCTTCCAGTTTTGATCAGCATAGTCACTCCTGACAAAGAGAAGATCGTCGTCATGGAGGTTACCACATTGTCTGATTTACAAGAGGAAGAGACAAAAGAAGAGAATCCCGTAGAGGAGATAGACCTCACGCCTCCACCTCCACCGTTGAAAAGTTCAATCAAATTCACGGCACCTATCATCACCAAAGCGGAGGTAAGAGAGGAAGAGGAGATCAAGACTCAGGAAGAGGTCACTCAATCGAAGGTCACCATCTCAACAGCCGACATCAAAGGCACTGATGAAGAGAATGGTCAGATCATCGATGAATTGAACGAAATTGTGCAAGAGCCACAAAAGGAAGAGAAGCCTTACATTCAAGTGGAACAAATGCCTCAATTTCCAGGAGGAAATGAAGCGATGCTTAAATATATTGCCAGCAATCTCCGCTATCCGACTATTGCTCAGGAAAACGGAATTCAAGGCAAAGTATATGTACGATTTGTCATCGACAAAAACGGAAAAATAAGCCACGCAGAAGTACTCCGAGGTTTAGACTCAACTTGCGACAAAGAAGCCATACGCGTCATCCTATCGATGCCACAATGGATTCCTGGCAAACAAAATGGAAAGACTGTACCCGTAGTTTTTACAGTTCCAGTACACTTTAAACTTTTATAAAAAACATTTTCTTTTTTTATGGAGATTCCCGTGGTTCTTATCAAATTGCGGGTTCTCTTTTTTTACTAATTAAAATCAAAGATCATGGAAGAAGACAAAGCTCTAAGTTCAAAGTTCTTATATAGTGTGTGTATGGGCATATTATACATCGTAATAGCAATTATCATTGTAGCATATTACTTATTAGACGGACAAATTCCAGATAACACAATATACATTTTGGCTGGTATACTCTTTTTTTATGGAGTCTTCAAAATTTGGAATGGATATAAGAAAAAAGAGAAATAGACGAGCCTACACTTCAAGCAATTTTCATAACAAATAAAATTATTTTATGATGAAAAGAACAACATGGATTGCCTTCACTGCCAGCCTCTTTTTCGCAGAAGCGATAGCGGCAGACTGTAGCGAAGGCATAGAATTCTTCAAATACGGAGATTTCAAAATAGCCAAAGAGATTTTTTCCAACTGCAACTCCAGCAACACAGCCGAGAAGATGTTCTATTTGGGAGAGATTTACTTTGCAGAAGGAAAACGCGACTCAGCCTTCCTTTTCTATAATAAAGGGAAAATGGCAGATGAGAATTATGTTTTTAATGAAATCGGGCTTTTAAAGTTAACACAAAAAAGCAATCCTTCTGTAACAACAGCCGAACTTCAAAAGATAGCAAAGAAAAACAAGAAGCGAGCAGATGTCTTGACCTCCATTGCCAAAGCCTTCTTTCAGAACGGAGAGAAGGAGCTAGCGCTGAATTGGTTACACGAGGCACAGTCCGTAAACAATCAATACGCAGAGAGTTTCGTGCTCGAAGGCGACATATATGCTTCCATGTCTGAATACGGAAAAGCATCCTCTTTCTACGAGATGGCTTTGACAACCAATCCGAAGTGCGAAGAGGCCTACATCCGATATGCGAATATTTACACGAACATCAATCCGAAAACGGCTATTGAGGTATTGAACAGATGTGTCAACGTAAACCCAAGCTCTGCATTGGCACAAAGAGCACTTGGCGACGCCTATTATGCAGACGCCCAGTTCTCCAAAGCTGCTCAAGCCTATGCTCAATATGCAGAAAGCCCATATTATCAGCCTGCTGACCTGTCCAAATATGCGATGATTCTCCTCTTCAACGGAGAGTTTCAAAAATCGACAGATATTGTCAACGAAGCATTGAGGAAAGATCCAAACAATCTCGTCATGAACCGTCTCCTCATGTATAACCTGTACGAGCAAAAGCAATACGAACAAAGTTTTTCTGTGACTAAGAAAATTTTCAATGAGAAGAACAAATCTCAACTCATTTGGATGGATCATTTTTATTACGGCAAACTTCTGTCAAAGAAAGGAATGAAAACGGATGCGCTTAAACAATATGAAACAGCGTTGTTGCTCGACAGTACCAAGAATAACATCTACAAGGAGATGGCAGAAGTGTATGAGTCAACAAGCAATTATGAAATGGCCATCCGTCAGTTTCAAAAGTTTATTGACAAAGAGAAAGCTGAAGCAAACGTCAACGACATTCTTACGTTAGGCAAGTATAATTATTACGCTGGCAATCAGATTTCTGAGGGCAATCAGGATTCTCTTTCCTTCAAGAAGCTTTATCTGACTATGGCGGATTCTCTCTTCAACATTGTAGAGAAAAAAGTTCCGAAGAATTATCTTGGTCATTTATGGAGAGCCAGGACAAACTCAGCCCTCGACCCTGAATCGGAGCAAGGATTGGCTAAGCCTTATTACGAATCAGCATTGACGGTTCTAGACGTCAAAAATCCACGTGAGACACGAATTGTGATTGAGTGTTACAGTTATTTAGGATATTACTATTTTTTGAAGAAAGAAACAGATTTATCTAAAAGTTACTGGAATAAGATCATTGAGGTAGATCCTCAAAACGAGGTAGCAAAGAAAGCTTTGCAGGGAATGAAATAAAACTATTTTTTACTATTTTATTACATCAAGGAAGACGATAGTTCTACGGAATTATCGTCTTTTCCAATTACAAATTTCATCCTTTTATTTATAAGCATTTTTTGCATTTTTATGCAATAAAACAGTCCTTTTTTTCTATCACAATTTTCTCAAAAGAAACATCCCCAACAGTTTTTTTTGTATTTTAAGAATAAATAATTCGTATTTTATAAATCATATTCCTGAATTTTTGCATTTAATTTCATTTATTATAAATAATTCTATATATTTGAATAACGAATTGAATAGAACATAGTTATTTTGTAATGATAGAGCGTTCTGGTAATGTACCGAACGCTCTATCTTATTTCTGAAAAAAAGAAAATTTAGTCTTAAAAAGGAAGAGAAACACCTGCTCTTAAATCGTTATTAAACCCTTACGACTGAGCTTTATTGACCATACAAAAATGGCTGTCTGAAATAATCAAACAGCCATTCTCTTATTATTTAAACTCAATTAAGCCAACAAAGCTTTCATGAACTCTTCTCCTGTCAATGTTCCGTATGAACCTTCCTTTGCAGATTCCTCGTCGTATTTTTGCACAGCGTCTGGTTCAACACCTGGCTTGTAGATCAAGAATGGAACCGGAGCAGCAATATGAGTACGTATGCGGCAAGGTGTTGGATGGTCAGGAAGTACGGCAATCGCTACAGGTTCATCCCATTTTAAAACCTCTTCGAAAATTGGTTTCACTACCCTATTTTCCAAGAATTCCACCGTCTTCAACTTCAAAGACACATCGCCTTCATGTCCGGCCTCGTCACTTGCCTCAATATGTAGATATACGAAATCATTTTTCTTCAAAGCATCGATAGCAGCCTGTGTCTTGCCTTCATAATTTGTATCATAAAGGCCAGTTGCACCCTCCACCTCAATTGGTTTCAAGCCCGCATATACTCCAATGCCCTTGATTAAATCGACAGCAGAGATAACGGCACCGCTCTTCAGACCGTAAGTCTCCAACAACGTCTTCATGTTTGGTTTGTAACCTGCAGACCAAGGCCAGATGCTATTAGCAGGATCTTTACCCTCAGCCATACGTTTTAAGTTGACAGGGTGCTTTGACAAAAGCTCCTGAGAACGAAGAATAAGGTCGTTCAAAAGATCGGCAGTAGGCTGAGCCTCTGGGCAATCAGCTTTCACCATCACGTCGCAAAACGGAGTTCCTGGCACATCATGAGGCGGAGTACAACTCACACGCTTATCACCACCCTTTATCTTCAACAAATGGCGGTAAGAAATGCCAGGGAAGAAACGAACCTTATCAGAACCAAGCTTCTCGTTCAAGAAGTCAATCAGCTGATAAGCCTCCTCGTTAGAGATATGTCCAGCAGAATGATTTTTTATCTTCTCATTTTCAATGCAGATGATGTTGCAACGCATGGCCATTTCTCCTGATTCAATAGGCACTCCCATGCTTGCAGCCTCCAAAGAACCACGGCCTTCAAACACTTTGTTTACATCGTAACCCAAAACCTCAAGGTTAGCGATTTCGCTACCTGGATGGAATCCTTCGGGAACAGTGATCAAACGTCCGTTTCGGCCCATGGCAGCCAACTTATCCATCGTAGGGATATTGGCAGCCTGCAATATCGTTTTATTACCAAGTGATTCGATAGGCTCATCAGCCATACCATCACCTAATATGATCAAATATTTCATAATCTTTTGTTTAATAAGGAGTCACAACCCTCGTAAAAAGGCTCTCTTTTAGAAAAAAGTCTTCTATCTAATATTTGCAATGCTGATGATATCACCAAATACACCAGCAGCTGTTACTGCTGCTCCTGCACCGTAACCACGGATCATCATTGGATCCTTGTAACGAGCAGTATTGATGATGATCAAGTTGTTGCTACCCTCCAAATCATAGAATGGATGACGGTTGTCTACAGCCTGAAGGCCTACACTGGTCTTGCCATTCTCCAAGGTTGCAACAAAACGCCAGCGTTTGTTCTCCTTTTCAAGAACCAAACGACGTTTTTCAAACTCAGCATCGAAACCTTCCACTTTCTTCCAGAAATCGTCCAATGAGCCTTCGAAGAAGTCATCAGGAATGAAGAGGTGCTTCTCAACATCGTCCTGTTCAACACGGATACCAGACTCACGTGCCAAGATAACGAGTTTACGGATCACATCCTTACCACTCAAATCGATGCGAGGATCTGGTTCTGCGAAGCGAGCCTCCATAGCCATACGGATGGCCTTGCTCAACGGAATATCTTTGCTGATAGTATTGAAGATGAAGTTCAATGTACCTGAAAGCACAGCCTCGATCTTCAAAATACGGTCGCCAGAGTATATCAAATCATTGATTGTATTGATGATTGGAAGTCCTGCACCTACGTTCGTCTCAAACAAATATTTGATACCTCGTTTACGTGCTATATTCTTCAATTCCATATAATTGTTGTAATCACCAGAAGCAGCGATCTTATTAGCAGCCACAACAGAGATATTGTGCAACAACAGGTCTTTGTAGATGCTTGCGATAGCGCCACTAGCTGTACAATCAACAAATACGCAGTTGTATATATTCAAATCAATCAACGCCTTCTTCAACGAATCTGGAGTTGATGTAATACCCGTCTTCAAAGCCTCGTGATAGGAAGTCAAATCAACGCCTTCGCGGTTGAGGATATAGCTAGACACATCGGCAACACCGATAACTTTTACCTTTAAACCATTTTGGTTCATCAACAACTCTTTCTGAGTATGCAGCTGCTCCAACAAGCTTCCACCTACAGTTCCTGTTCCAACTACGAAAAGGTTCAACTCCTGGTATTCAGAAAGGAAAAATGACTCGTGAATAGAGTTAAGAGCCTTTCTCAAGTTCTCGCTCTTTACAACACAAGTGATGTTTGTCTCAACAGAGCCCTGTGCCAATGCGATGATATTGATATTGTTTCTACCAAGCGCATTAAAAAGCTTACCAGCCGTACCGGTTGTCTGCTTCATGTTATCACCCACGATGGCGATAGTAGCCAAATTACTTTCTGCAGAAATCGAATTAACGGCACCCTGAATCATTTCCTCATCAAACTCATCGCCTAGAATATCCAAAGCAACCTTTGTATCCTCGTCTCTGATTCCGATTGAAATAGAGCTACCAGAAGATGCCTGAGAAACGAAGAACGACTCGATTCCATTAGCTTCCAAAGCCATGAAGATACGGCCGTTGATATTGTGTACACCCAACATTCCCATTCCTTGAAGGGTGATAAGCGTAGTATGATCAATGGATGAGATTCCCTTGATGGTCTTCTCACATCCGTCTTTATCGTTAGAAATATAGGTGCCTTTCAACTCTGGATGCATCAAATTTTTGATCAGGATAGGCACATTAGCAACATAAGCCGGATAGATTGTTGGAGGGAAGATCACCTTGGCACCGAAGTTACACAACTCCATAGCCTCCGTGTAGCTCAACTTCTCGATAGGATAAGCCTTGCTGATAACCATAGGATCAGCAGTCATGAATCCTTCTATCGTCTTCCAGATAACAACTTCGTTTGCCTGCAATGCAGAAGCGATCAAAGATGCCGTATAGTCAGAGCCTCCTCGACCTAAAGTGGTTACCTCTTCCGATTCCACCGCAGTAGCAATGAAACCCGGAACAACTACGCGTTTTGGCATGTCTTTGAACGTACTCTTAATCAAACGATAAGAGAGCTCAAAATCAACATTACTTCTTACAATTGAACTGTTTGTCTTAATAAATTTACGTGAATCGAACAATTCAGCATCAATAAATTTGCTGACAAAAAGAGAAGAGACGCGCTCGCCGTAAGAAAGAATTGCATTTTCGGTCTTATCAGTCAAATCCTTGATTAAATAAACACCTTTGAAGATGTTTCCCAACTCCTCATGCAACACAGCAACTTCTTTCAAAACCGACTCTCTCATAGAAGTAGGGATGATACCCTCGACTATATGATTATGTATGTTTACTATTTCATTATATTCGTCGATATAGGTAGCTGTACCTTTTGCGGCAAGCGTTGCGGTGGTTATCAACCTATCGGTAATGCCTTCAACGGCAGAAACAACTACCACTACGGGTTCTTCAACACTCTCGATCACCTTCTTGACTTGCTGTAAGTTCTTTATGGAGCCTACGGATGCTCCATCAAATTTCAAAACTTTCATACGAATATTTTAAATTATTATTAAATAAGTTCACTCGGTTGGACCTTTTTCATTCCAAAAGAAAGGTGTTCGCTTCTACAATTTCGACTCGCCTTTACCGATCAATTTGCAAATATAACGAATTAAGATGACATAAAACGATTTTCAACATTGGATTTATTTACGGAAGCAAATGCTTCATCAATGTGTTTTTCATTTTTTCAGACAAAACTTTTTTGCAAAAAGCATGAGAACCTTTTTCGATTTTATCGTTAAAATAAAACCAACGCTTATCCTAAGACAAAGAACCTTATATATTGATTAAAATAGGTTTTTTTGTATATTTGCATCCTATTCTTCATAGTATATGCTAAAAGACAGTTTTTTTACCATAAAAACCGCAGAGAACGACAACGAAGGCAACTACCATTTCGTCGTTTGTTTAAAACCGGAACATACGATTTACAAAGGACATTTCCCCGAAATGCCAGTTGTTCCTGGTGTCTGCACTATTCAGATGGTGAAAGAATGCCTACAGTCTGTCTCTAATGAAGAGTACCAGATTCTGAACATCATCAACTGCAAATTTCCAGGGATGATTGTACCTACGATGGTAACTAATCTAGACATTGACATCAACGTTGCTCTTTCTGAAGAAGGAATAACTATGAAGAGCACTGTCAAAAGCGACGAACATAAATTTCTAGTTATAAAAGCAACCCTCAAGAAGGAAATTTAAAATAAGGACCTTGGACACCAACGTTTCCAATATAAAGAATGAGCTGAAAGAGATTGGATGCTGTATCATCATACCTACTTTCAACAATTCGAAGACCATTGCGCAAGTGGTTTCCGACGCAAAATTGTATTGCTCGAATATTTATGTTGTGAACGACGGTTCGACCGACGAGACTAAGGAACTGCTATCGACCATCGAGGGCATCAATGCCATAGGCTACGAAAAAAACAAAGGAAAAGGAAACGCCATCAAGTTCGGATTTAAAAATGCCCTCGCTGACGGGTTCAGATATGCCATCACTATTGATTCTGACGGCCAGCATTATTTAAGCGACATTCCTCTTTTTTTAGACAAAATAAAGAAACATGCGGACGCTCTCATCGTAGGAGTCCGGAACATACAGCAGGAAAACATGCCTCAGAAAAACACATTCGCCAATAAATTCTCCAATTTTTGGTTCAAGGTGGAAACTGACATTTCACTTCCAGACACACAATGTGGATTCAGACTCTATCCACTCAATAAAGTGAGCAATCTGAAACTGATTACGAGCAGATACGAATTCGAGTTAGAAGTACTTGTCCGTTCCGCATGGAAAGGGACTCATATCATACCTCAGCCCATACAAGTCTATTATGCACCAAAAGAAGAGAGGGTTTCTCATTTCCATCCTTTTCGCGACTTCACCAGAATCAGTATCCTTAATACCTTTCTTGTATTGATAGCCTTCTTGTGGGTGAAACCTATCCGATTTCTCAAATCGCTGACCAAAGAGAACATCAAAAACTTCTTTCGCGAAAACTTCACCGATTCAAGAGAGAGCAATCAAAAATTATCGTCTGCTGTTGGGTTGGGAATTTACATGGGCATTGTTCCTTTTTGGGGCTACCAGATGATCATAGCCTATGCAGTAGCCAGTTTGTTGAAGTTGAACAGATGGATCGCGCTTGTGGCATCCAACATCAGTCTGCCAATCTTTATTCCTTTCATTTTATTTGGCAGCTATGCTTGTGGAGGTTTCCTTTTAGGAAACGAAATATTGCCAGACTTTGACAGTATAACTTTAGAGTCTATTTTAAAGAAAGACCTTTGGCAGTATATTTTAGGCAGTTTTGTATTTGCTACTATCTGCGGAATTCTAGCATGGGTAATCACTTTTCTCTTATTAACCCTTTTCAGAAAGAAGAAAGCTTAACTCCTTTATTTTCTTAACGAAGGCTATTCTCTTTTTTAATCAGACCCTGTCAGCAAGATAGTTCTATAAAGAAATATGATGTTAAATCAAATTAAATATAAGAATTCACAACAGATATTCATTCCAAATTCCTATTTTTGGAAAAAGTATCCATGTTAATCTCAATTATTATGAACAAACAGATAGAGTTATTGCTTTTGTCGTTATCGTTTGCATTCTTTGCACATGCCGAAAATGTAACAGGATTCTACAATGACAACGGAACCGGAGTAAAAGGTGTAACGGTAAGATCCTCATCAGGAAAAAGCACACAAACCAACAAAAAAGGAAAATTCACTTTAAAGAAGATCAATCTTGAGACAGACACCCTCTTCTTTGAAGGAAAGAACGTGAAATCTGTGATTGTTCCTCTATCAGGCAAATCAATTATAGAGATTAGCATTCAAGGTGGCAACACGAAAGTAGACTTGAAGAAACCAGAGATTAAACCTTCAGGCTCTTACGGCGGACTCATCTACACACGTGAAGAGTTAGAGAAGACAGGCGAAATCAGTATTCTTGGCGCTTTGAAAGTCAAAAATCCTCAGATTATAGCGACCACACTCACAGGCACCACTACTCCTCTCTACTTTGTAGACGGAACAGAGGTTTATTCCATAGAGGGAATGTCTGTCAAAGAAGTGGGTTTTGTAGAATTGGTAAAAGCATCCAACTCAGGAAATTCCATGTGGGGAGCCCGAGGAGCCAATGGTGCTATCATCATCACAACAAACACTAAGTTGGAGACCAGTAAATAAATATAACATCAAGTAAAGACAATTAAGGGCTCATGTTTCCATGAGCCCTTAATTTTTTCAGTAAGTAGCACTGATTTTTCTGTTATTATTGGATCAGCGGATAGGTGGGGTTGGTACAAGGACAAGAATCCCCAGATTCAAGAATAAAGTTTGGCAAGCCTGTACATGAAAAACTTCACGTCTGCCACG
>JALNVE010000044.1 GCA_023227695.1 Paludibacteraceae bacterium | reverse complement strand
TTAAAACTGTTTAGCCAGACAGTGCGTCACTTTTGGAAGAAGAGCACTCACAGCGGCGGCTCTTTTTGCCTACTTTTTCCAGCTGAAGGGAAAAAGTAGGGCCTGTCCGGCGAGGACAACTAATTCATTCGAAATATCAATGTCTTTATGCATATAACAGAGATAACGTACATCTGTTTTTTTTGATAGATTCTAAATTTAACATAACCAAAGGTTTTTGTACTTGATTCTGACTATACTGCAAAAACAGAATGAACATATTCACAACATGTAAATAAATTCAGCAACAATCTTCCGCCATTTATCCATTTTATAAACGCCCCTTTACTTCATATTATTACCTTTTTATCGACTAAAACAGAAGCAAAACAGCCATTTCATCGAGCAAAGACCTCTTTTTTTGATTGGAATTTTATAGTTTATGATTGGAATCTACAATTCATACCTATTTAATAAGAATATATTTGCAATGACGACGAATGGAAAGGGGGATTATTTATTATTCCATTATTAGTCACCATGATTACACACACAAAACTAATATTTATGAACAAGACTTTTACTCGCATGGCAGCAGCGCTGTTTGCTTCCATTGTTGTATCAGCACCCGCATTCGGTCAGACGGCAACAGTCTACTTGAATCAAGAGAAGCAATTAATCCAGGGATTTGGAGGAATGAATCATCCTGCATGGCAAGGTTATGATTTGACAAGTGCACAAATTCAGAAACTCTATGGAAATGGAGACGGTGAATTAGGTTTTTCCATCCTTCGTATTTGGGTAGACAGTAACACAAGCGGATGGAGCAGAGATGTAGCAACGCCAAAGGCCGTCCAAAATTTAGGAGGCATTGTTTTTGCTACCCCTTGGAATCCTCCAACGGATATGGTGGAGACGGTTAGTCGTAACGGTCGTAGTGAAAAACGATTGAAATATAGCAGTTATGCGGCTTATGCAGAGCATCTGAAGAATTTCAACAATTACATGAAACAGCAAGGCGTAAGTCTTTACGCAATGTCTTTTGCAAATGAGCCTGATTACGGTTATGAATGGACTTGGTACAGTGCCGATGAGGTTTACAACTTTACGAAAAATTATGCTGGTTCTCTTCGTATCAACGGAACCAAAGTGATTAGTGCAGAATCATTCTCCTATAATAAAAGTATGTACGATAAAATATTGGATGATGCATCTGCCCTTTCCAATATTGACATCATAGGTGCTCACTTTTATGCAAGTAATGCTGGGACATCAAATACGTTCTTCCAATATGCAAAAGCCGATCAGAAGGCTGCAAACAAAGAGCGTTGGATGACAGAGCACTATACTTCAAGTGATGCATCTTCCAATCCTATTCGTGCCAACTGTTGGCCCGAGGCTTTGGATGTATCTTACGAAATTCACAGAGCCATGGTTGAAGGAAATTTCAACGCTTACGTATGGTGGTACCTTCGTCGTGATTACGGACCAATGGCACAAAATGACGGCGCTATCACAAAACGTGGTTATTTGATGGGTCAGTTTTCTAAGTTTGTTCGTCCAGGATTTGTGCGTGTCAATGCAGACAAAAACCCAACTACAGATGTTTACGTATCTGCATATAAAAAGGATAACGAAGTAGTTATTGTAGCCGTAAATAGAAGCACTAGCGCAAAAACAATCACATTCTCTATTCCAGAAGCAAATGCATCAACTTGGTCTCGTTATGTTACTACAAGTTCTAAAAACATTGCAAAAGAGAGCGATATCGCTTCTTCTAACACATCCTTCAACGTTACTTTGGAAGCTCAGAGTACTACCACTTTTGTTGGGAATGCTCCTTCTGGTTATCCTAGCGTCAAAATGGCCATCCCTGCAAACGATACCACATTGGAAGCTCCTGCAAAGTTGACTTTGACAGCCAATGCTTCTGATAAGGACGGACAGATTAACAAGGTGGAATTCTACAACGGTAACGAAAAAATAGGCGAAACAACTTCTGCTCCTTATTCTATTAATTGGGAAAATATAGAGGAGGGCTCCTACTCTATTACAGCTGTCGCAACAGACAATGAGGGTCAATCAAGCACATCAGCAGCCATAAAGGTGACAGTCAATGTTCCTCAAGGTCCTTTCGAAGGCATAGCTCAGGAAATTCCAGGAATCATTGAAGTTGAAAAATACGATGTGGGTGGTGCCGGAATGGCTTATTCTGACAATGAAGCTGAAAACAAAGGCGGATTCATGAGAAAAGATGAGGTGGATATTGTTGAAGTAAACGACGGCTACGGTCTTGGTTACACAATGGCTGGAGAATGGTTGGAATACACTGTAAATGTTAAGGAAACTGGCGTTTATTCATTTGAAGCTGACGTTGCACAAGACGGAACAAGCGGAGCTTTTCATCTTTCATTAGACAATGTTGATATCACAGATAATATCTCTGTTCCAAATACAAATGGATTTGACGTATACCAAACAATAAAAGGTTCCTTAAAAACAAGACTAGAAGCAGGAACACATATTTTAAAATTAACAATAGACGGCAGTTATTTCAATATTGACAAGATTCGTTTCTTTAGATCAGAAAACACAAATTTAGATATAACTGATGTAGATAAATTATCATTGAATGGTAATTACATGATAATAAACCTATTGGGTGAAAATAAAGGTAGAGTTCTATTCTCTGACGGGGATAATATCAGGGATAGACTTACTGAAAAGATAAAAGGTTCAGGACTTTACATTTTGAAGTCTTTAGAAGAAGATAAATCTTACATCATTAATTATCTTAAGTAAACAACCAAACTAGACGATAACTAAAACCATATTAAGAATGAATAAATTAACATGTAATATCAACAAGTTTTTGCTGCTCCCTTCGCTATTAGCGTTGGGAGTGCAAAGCTTGTCGATGGCACAAAACAACGAGTGGAACGGTCAGCCGACTATCTTCGGAGTGAACACTCTCAAGCCACATGCTACTTCAATGCCTTATAGTAGCATTGAAGAGGCAAAAATAAATGACAGACGTGCTTCAGAATGGTACCAATCTCTAGCTGGAACATGGAAATTTTTTCATGTAGATAAGCCTGCTGACAGGCTGACTAGTTTCATGCAAGATAATTTTGATGCAACAAAATTTGACGACATACAAGTGCCGGGATGCTGGCAGCTTTTTGGATATGACCACACTATTTATACCAACGTAACGTATCCTTGGTCAGGAACAGACCGTATCAGTCCGCCATGGGCTCCTACCAATTTTAATCCTGTAGGCCATTATCGTCGTGAATTTACTGTTTCTGACAAATGGGATGGCAAGAGAATCCGTCTTCATTTCGAGGGCGTGGAGTCTGCTTTCTATGTTTGGATTAACGGTAAATATGTTGGATATAGTGAAAATACTTTCACTGATCATGAATTTGACATAACAGATAAACTTCGTAGCGGTAAAAACAACATCTCTGTTCAAGTATTCCGTTGGTGCGACGGTAGCTGGATGGAAGATCAGGACTTTATCCGTTTGGCTGGTATCTACAGAGATGTGTATCTCTACGCAACTCCAAAAACACACATCCAGGATTTCCAAATCAATGCCACTACTGATGATTATTATAAAGATGGCGTCTTGAATGCTTCTGTTTGGGTGGATAACTTCACAGAAAATGAGGTTTCTGGTCATTCAGTAGATGTGATGCTTTTTGACAAAGAAGGAAAAGAGGTTGGTTCTGTATTGTCTCAGAAAGTTCCTGCTATTAAAGCGAATGGTGGCGAACAGCAACTGACATTCAATTCTACTCTTTCTGGAGCAAATTTATGGTCAGGTGAACACCCCTATTTGTACACATTGGTAATGGTATTGAAAAATGCCAGCGGAGATGCTATTCAATATGAAAGTCAAAGAATCGGATTCCGTAAGGTGGAATTGAAGAAAGGTAGTGACGGCATCACTCGTTACACGATCAACGGTTCGCCAATCAAAATGCGTGGTGTAAACCGTCATGAGATGGATCCTGACCACGGACGTGTTATTTCATACGAAAGAATGGTGGAAGACGTGAAATTGATGAAGAAATTCAACATCAACGGTTTGCGTATGTCTCACTACCCTAACGATCCGAGAATGTACGATATCTGTGATGAGTACGGTATCTATGTTATTGACGAGGCTAATGTTGAGTCTCACGGTGCAAACCGTGATCTACCGGCAAGCAGCGACGATTGGCGAGCTTGTGCAGTTGAGCGTATGTCATCCATGATTCAACGTGATAAGAACCACGCTTGTGTTGTTCTTTGGTCATTAGGTAATGAGGCTGGATCAGGAAATGTATTCGGATCTGAAAGAGATTACGCTCACCAGGCAGACCCTACCCGTCCTGTTCACTATGAGGGAGACTGGAACAATGCAGATGTAGCAAGCTGGATGTATTATGGTGAAGGTGCCATTTATGGATACAAGGATAACAACAAACCCGTTATGCTTTGCGAGTACGAGCATGCCATGGGTAATAGTGTCGGTGAGTTGCGTGAATATGTAGATGCATTCTACGCTAATCCACGTTCATTTGGAGGTTTCATTTGGGACTTCATCGATCAAGGTCTTCGTCGTGGTGACACGAAATACTTTAATTTCGGAGGTTTGTGGGGCGATAATCCAAATGATGATAACTTCTGTGCAAACGGACTTGTATTTCCAGATAGAACGGTTCAACCCGAAATCTATGAGGTTAAGTATCAATATCGTAACATATTGGTTAGAGACAAGGATGTATCAAAAGGCACTGTTACTATCGAGAACAGATTCAACTTCACCAATATAAAGGATGTTGTCAATGCTGTTTGGAGTGTCATGGAAGACGGTAAGGTCATCGCAACAGGCGAAGTTCCTGCAAGTTCTCTTGACATTGCTCCTTTGTCATCTAAAGAGGTAACGATCCCTTTCAAAATTTCAAGCGCAAAGACAGGTTCTGAGTACTATTTGGATATTGATTTCCAATTAAAGGAGACTACTCTTTGGGCTGATGCAGGATTCTCTATTGCTCACGATCAGTTAAGAATCAAGGCTGGCGAGGCTTTGCCTGCTCAGATCAACATTGCTTCTGTTCCTACAATGACAACAGACGAAAGCAATGGCGTTCTTAATGTAACTGGTAAAGATTTTTCAATCATAGTTAATTTGAAAAGTGCTGTTATTTCTGACTATACAATGAACGGAATGCAGTTGATTAAAGATGGTCCGGTTCCTAACTTCTGGCGTGCTCCAACAGATAACGATAAGGGTAACGGAATGGAGAATCGTTGCGGTACTTGGCGTTATGCTGGTAGAGACCGTAGCATCAACAGTTATAAGGTAAATAAAGTTTCTGCAAACGAGGTTCGTATCGACTTTACTGTCGGCCTTCCTAAAGCAGGAAGTTCAAATATGACAATGAGCTACACTATCTACGGAAGTGGTGATATCATCGTTGAATATACATTGAATCCAGATGGATCAAAGAGTGAAATTCCAAATATTGGAACTCTATTCACCGTTCCTGGCGGATTTGAGAAGGTTACTTACTATGGTAAAGGACCTCACGAGAACTACATCGGCAGAAATCAGGGTGCCTTTATGGGTATCTATAAGACTTACGCAGATTCAATGACTATTCCTTACTTGGAGATTGGTGAGACGGGTCAACGTACAGAGGTTAAGTGGGCTACCCTTACAAACGGTAACGGAATGGGATTGTTAATCGTAGGTTCTCCTCGTATGGAGTTCAGTGCTCAGCACTACACTCCAGAGCAGTTGAATACGGTAAAACTTCCTTGGGATTTGAAGCGTGATAATGACATCACATTGCGTGTCGATTTACATCAGATGGGCTTAGGTGGTATCAACAGCTGGGGTGCAAAACCTTTGGACCAATACTCATTATTCCCTAAACAGTCTTACTCTCACAAGTTCCGCATCTCTCCTATCAGAGGTAAATTGGAAGACCCTACAGAGCTTGCTAATCTTGGATTCAAGAACTTGCAAACCAGCAACGAGGTGGTTGATTATCCTGCAATTGAATATATTAAACCAGAAAGAAAGCCTTTTAATGACTTGACAATTCCTGGAACTATTGAGGCTGAGGATTATGATGAAGGCGGTGAAGGCATTGGTTATGCTGACAATGATTTCTCTAACCAAGGTGGTGAATATCGTGAGGATGGCGTTGATATCGTAGCAATTTCTGATGGTTATGCCATTGGTTATACAAATGACAAAGAGTGGTTGGAGTATACAGTTAATGTGAAGTCTGAAGACTCTTTTGATCTACTTGCAAATGTATCGTCCGGTTTGGAAAATTCTTCTTTCCGTCTATTCATAGATGGTGAAGCGATTACAGATACAATCAAAATTCCTCAAGGTGAAGATTGGGATACCTACAAAGAGATCACAAGCAAGACTTCTACAATAACGGAAGGTAATCACGTATTGCGTATTGCCATTACAGGTAGCTTCGTAAATATCGACTGGATTAAGTTCATAGGCAAAACGACTTCTAACATTGAAATAGAAAACGTTACGGGTTGGGCTCCTATTGGACCATACATGGTGTTTAATTTATTAGGTGAAGCTAAAGGCATGATCGAAATCAACTCTGGCGACAATCTAAACAATGTTTTAGGTACAAAGATCCATGTTGATGGCGTCTATATCTTGAAATCTATGCTAGACAATAAGTCTTACATGATTAACTATAGAAAGTAGCGTTTGGATGAAACTAAATAAGGAAACAAACAGATGAAAAGCAAAATAAGAATGAACTCATATAACAAGAAAAGGCTTATCACTTTGATAAGCTGTTTCTTGCTAGCTTGTGCAGCAAATGTATTTGCTGCCAACCAGGCTACTTTTTATGTGTCGCCTTCTGGAAATGATAACAACGAAGGAACAGAATCTGCTCCTTTCAAGACCATAGAAAGAGCTCAGAAGGCAGTTAGGGGAATCAACTCCACGATGTCTGGAGATATAATTGTGTATCTGCGTGAAGGAACATATCAGTTGACCAACACATTACACTTCGGCAATGCCGACGGAGGTAATAACGGATATTATGTTCGTTACATGAACTACCCTAACGAGAGACCTCTTTTAACAGGTGGTGTTTCTGTAACAGACGGTTGGACATTGTTTGACGCAACAAAGAATATATGGTGTATAAAGAATGTGGATGCCCGTTTCCGTCAGCTATACGTTAACAACAAGAAGGCCATCCGTGCCCGTCATCCTAATTTGATGTCTGATGGTTCTCATAACTTCAACAGACTTGCCAAAGTAGATACTTTTGGCCGCGCCTTTGATGTGTTTACTGATCAGATCAAGACTCTTAAGAATGTGAAGAAAGCTGAGATCCACCTGATGGTGGCTTGGGCCGACCAGATTCTTCGTTTGGATGAGGTTACTAATAATGGTTATACATCCAAGTTGATTCCTCAGGATCCTGAGAGAACTCGCCTATTCTACCGTAAGTACCCTATGTTGGGTATTGCATTCAGCAGCAATCCTCCCAAACAGCAGGTTTACTATTTGGAAAACGATTTCAACTTGTTGGATACTGAGGGTGAATGGTATTTGGATGAAACAGACAATACTCTTTACTACATGCCACGTAAGGGCGAGGATATGAATTCTGCTTCGGTTGTCGCTCCTAACATAGAGACTCTGATAGATATCGCAGGTGAAAGCACTAAAAACAAGGTACAAAACATCGGATTCAAGGGAATCGTCTTTGCTCATACCAATTATATGCGTCCAAGTTATGAAGGTTTTCTAGACCTTCAGGCAGGTCAGTTTGCTGTTAATGTTCTGAACAGAGGTGCTTTGAACTCAAACGAATTTATGCTTTGGCATCCCAATGCAGGTGTTCAGGTTACGAACGCAAGCCGTTTACAGTTTGATGAGAACAACTTCTCGTTTATGGGCGGTACAGGTTTGGATTTGATTTCAGGAACTAATGATACCCATGTAATGGGAAATGTTTTTAATGAAATTGGTGGTTCTGGAATTTCTGTAGGTAAATTCTATCCGGATTCTTTGACTGAGGTTCACTTGGGTTACAACCCATCTGATAAAGATGAAATCAGTACCCGTGATACATTCAAGAACAACTTGGTTACGAACGTGACGAACGAATTTCAAGGAGCCTGCGGTATTTCTGCAGGTTATCCAAGATATCTATTGGTTGAGCACAATGAAATCTCTTACATGAACTACTCTGGTGTAACTGTCGGTTATGGTTGGATTACAAAAGAGACTGCCATGACAAACAACCGCATCAATTGGAATGAAATTCACCATGTAGCACGTTTGTTGTGCGACTGTGGTGCTGTTTATACATTGTCCAATCAAGGTACTGGTTCCGAGATCCAATACAATTACATGCATGATATCTCAGGTTCTCAGTGGGCTGATTACTGGATTTTGCCCATCTATTTGGATGAGGGTTCAAGCGGCTTCAACGTAAGTCATAATGTTTCAGAACGTGCTCCTAATGGTGTCGCTGCACACATGGCAGGTTACTATACTGAGTCAGACAATAAAGGCAACGACCCTAATACGATTGCTAATGCTGGTATTGAGAAAAATTATAAATGGATCAAGGATAACATTGGAATTCCAATCGCAGTGTTCTCTGGCATGGTTAAACTTTCTAAGGTTAGTGGCGAAGCTTTGACTGCTCCTGCAGAAGTGAAATTCATCGCAGAAACAGACTTGGAAAACATCAAATTGATTGAGTTCTTCAATGGTGATAAGAAAATTGCCGAAGCTACGAGCGCTCCTTACGAGTTCATTTGGGAAGATCTACAAGGTGGCTCCTACTCTGTCACTGCAGTAGCTACAGATGCTGAAGGAAATCAGACAACATCTTCTGCTGTTAAGTTCAGTGTTAAGGGACCATTCGGAGGTGTTACTCAGGTTATTCCTGGATTTATCCAAATGGAAGACTTTGACGAGGGTGGATACTACGACATTGACAATATAAACGAAGGCAAAGTTTACCGTGAAGGCGGCGTTGATGTTGTTGAGACAAAGATCCGTGATTATGCAATCGGATATACTCAGACAGATGAGTGGTTGGAATATTCAGTCAATGTAAATAAAACTGCAGAATATAATGTAACAGCAACCGTTTCAGCAGGTTTGGAAAACTCTGGTTTCCAACTATTTTTAGATGGAAAAGAGATTACCGAAGCAATTACGGTAGAAACAAGTCCTGATGAAAGCTGGGATACCTATTACGATTTCCCTGTCGGTAAAATAGAACTTTCTGAAGGAAAACATGTTTTGCGTGTACTTATCACAGGAAGTTTCGTAAACATTGACAAAATCAGTTTCTCTGATCCTGAAGTCAACGGTTTGGATATCGTCGAATCAGATAAAGTAATCACTTCTGGTGCTTACGAAATTTTCGATTTGATTGGTATCGACAAGGGATCAATAGAACTTTCTAACGGGGAGAATTTAAAAAACAAATTAGAGTATGAAGGCTTCAATAAAGGTCTTTACATTTTAAAGTCTAAGGAAAGCAACCAATCGTATATTATCAGATACTAATTACAAAAAGACAATAGACTATTTTACACAAAACTTATTAAAGTATAACAACATGAATAGAAAGCTTTTTTTTAGCGTGGTTGCTGTTTTAAGCTCCATCTGTACATTCGGGCAGATGACCAACCTAACGGTTGGAAATTCTAGCCGATCCATGTACGTGTATGCTCCATCGGGGATTGAAGCAAACAAACCTTTGGTCATTTCTTTACACGGAATGAACCAGGATATCAATTACCAGAAAAATCAAGCGAAATGGGAATTGGTAGCCGATACTGCTCGATTTGTTGTTGTCTACCCTGCCGGTATCAACGGTGGATGGGACATCAACGGAAACACTGATACCGATTTCATATCTGCCATTATTGACAATATGTATTCGAAATACAAGATTGACAAGAAAAGGGTTTATCTCTCTGGTTTCTCAATGGGAGGAATGATGACGTATCATGCAATGAATGTCATTGCCGACAAAATTGCTGCTTTTGCTCCGGTTTCTGGTTATCCAGTTGCGGGTGCTAAGTTCACAAGTTCTCGTCCAATTCCTATCATCCACACCAATGGTGATGCTGATGATGTGGTTCACTACGAGCCTTGGAGCGGAACCTTCAACGGTATGCATCAGGATCAGGTGGGAGCCGAATATATGTGTCAGCATTGGGCAGATGCAAACGGATGTACCTCAACACCCGAAATTTCGATGGTAAACAACTGTGTTACCCGTCGTCTTTGGAAAAACGGTGAATGTGGCGTAGAAGTTTGTTTGAATAAGATTCCTGGCAAAGGACACTGGCACTCAAATGATGAGACTTGTTACCACACTACTCGTGAAATCTGGAAGTTTATCCGTAGATATACGTTGGATTGTGGAAGCAGCAATACAATCAGTTTGACAATAAGCAAGAGTCAAATGTTTATAGCTCCTGCTAACATCGGATTTGGTGTTGCTTATGGTATCGAGAATGCGACTGTTGTAAAGACAGAGTTTTTCAATGGCACAGAGAAAATTGGAGAGTCAACAGATGGTGCTCCAATGCCTTACGATTTTGTTTGGGAGAATGTGCCAGAGGGAAAATACTCTGTAACAGCTGTAGCTACATTAAGCAATGGCGAAAAGGTGACCTCTTCTGCTTTCGATTTCGTAGTCAATGTTCCTCAAGGTCCAAAAGATGGCATTGCTCATGATATTCCGGGAATTATTCAAGCTGAGGATTATGACCTAGGTGGTCAAGGTTCAGCTTATCAGGACAGTGACGAAGGAAATTCGGGCAATCTTTACAGAGAAGATAATGTGGACATAACCGAGTCTAAGACCATTGATGGTTATCAGATAGGTTGGACAATCCAAGGTGAATGGTTGGAGTACACTGTCTCTGTTAAACAAGCTGGCTCATACACATGGACTGCTCAGGTTGCAGCTCAGGACGAAAATGATGGTTTCCGTCTCTCAATGGATGGTCAGGACATCACGGATCAGATTATTGTACCAAGTACAGGAGATTGGGATACGTATAAAACAATTAGCGGTAAAACTTCCGAGTTGACCGTAGGTGAACACGTTCTTCGTCTTGCTGTAGATGGAAATTATTTCAACATAGATTGGATTAAGTTCGAAGGTGAAACAACTTCTGTAACTGAAATCAACAATTCAAAAAAAAGCAACTATACCCTATTTAATTTGATGGGTGTAGCTGTTAAGAATATCGAATTTGCAGATGGACAGAACATTCCTGGATTGTTACGTCAAATGGGATTGCCAGTAGGTGTATATATCCTTAAATCACAAGAAGACAGCAGTTCTATCTTGTTGAATGTTAAATGATATGGAGATCTAAAGAAGCTGCTTCTGATTTTTATACAAAAACAGTTTGTGGATAATCAAAACAGCTTACAAGTATAGATTAACAGAATGAATCTAATTAAAAAACATCATGGTTTTCTTAAAATGATAGTCTACCTATTTTGTGTTCTACGGGTTTCTTGGTCCGAAACCTGTAGAACTTTTAAGATCGACAATTGTATTAACTTGTCTTACGAAAATCATAAATGAGACCTAAAAACCAAACATGAAAAACTACCTTTTTGTTTTGCATTTTTTGAAATGAAGATTTCCCTTTTGGGGCATCTGACATCCTAATCAAAGAGTTGATTGGATTTTCATTGAAAAACGTTCTACATCTAACGGGGATTTTTAGATGTGCTAAATATTTCACCAAACAAAACATGTACATGAAACAACTTTTATCACAACTATCCGTGTTATGTTGCCTTTTAGGCTTCAATATGCACAGTCTCGCAGCTGCCGACTACGAGATGAAAGACGGAAAGCTCGTCATTGAGACGGAGGAGATGGCAGGAAAAGGTGGAGATTACCTTGAAACCTATTCCGGACAGTTTGAAGGCATGGCTTATCTAGCCAACAATGATTATACCCAAGCTACCTTTACGGTTGATAGCGACGAAGATTTCGCAATCAAACTTATGGGTTGTGCAGACGCCGACGTAGCAGCCTCTGTCGAGGTTTATGTGGATGAGGTTCTGCTCAACACAATGGTTTGGAGCTCTCCTACACCTGTTGAGCAGGTTGGTTACTGCAACTTGAAAAGCGACAAAGAACACACCATCCGTATTGTCATGGTTGGCGATTATGGACAGAGCGACGCATACGTCGACAAAGTGACAATCCTTCCAAAAAACATAAAGATTAAGTTCACATCTCCTATTGAGAGCACTAAGGTTTTCGCAGACTCTACCTTCGAAATCAAATGGGAAGCATCTAGTGACTCCAAAGATTTTTATACTTTGAATTGGGTCAATGCATCTGGCGAAACTATTGTTTTGAAAGATTCTGTACTTGCTTCAGGTTCTTATAACTTTCTTATTCCCGCCGCTTATCTAGATGCCAAAGGTCACTATTCTCTTACAAAGAAGGCTTCTGAGTTAATCCCTTCTGATTTTGATGGTGCTAAACACACCATGACAAATCCAATGATCTGGGCAGATGTTCCAGACCCATCCTTAGTACGTGTTGAAGATACATATTACATGGTAAGTACTACCATGCACATGAGTCCAGGCGTTCCGGTTATGGCCTCTAAAGATTTGGTTCGTTGGCGTACCATTGGCTATGCTTACGACAGATTGTGTAACAACGCCAATATGAACATGGATAATGGCATGAACGCCTACGGCAAGGGTTCTTGGGCCAGCAGTATCCGTTACAAAGATGGTACATTCTACGTTTTGACACCTTCTTATACCACTAACAAAACTCACCTTTATACAACTAAAGATATTGTAAACGGTCCTTGGACAGAGCATCAGCTCCCATTCTACCACGACCCTTCTCTACTTTTGGATGACGATGGTAAAATGTACGTAGTGTATGGTGGTGGCGATTGTAATATCGTTGAGTTGAAACCAGATGGTTCTGGTGAGCAACCTGGAGGTTTGAAGAAGATGTTGATTCAAAACCCTGCTAGTATTGCCGGTTCAAACTTCTATGTAAAATGCGAAGGTAGCCACATTGAGAAAATAAACGGACAATACTATGTTTTCTTCATCAGTTGGCCTTCTAACAGCTGCCGTTCTGAGCTGGTTTACCGCTGCTCTACTTTAGCTGGAAGTTATGAAGGTAAGGTTGTTTTGCAAGACCAAGGTGTTGCTCAAGGTAGTATATTCGACACACCTAACGGCGACTGGTACGGAGTTTTATTCCAAGATGCAGGTTCTGTAGGGCGTATGCCTTATTTGATTCCTATTACATGGCAAAATGGATGGCCAGTATTCAACAACGGTAAAGTTCCTTCCACTTTGGAGATGGATGCTCCTCAGGAAGAGGGTTACGGAATGGTTTCTTCTGATGATTTCGAAACGGAGACATTGATCAAAGAGTGTCAGTGGAACCATAATCCAGACGATTCCCATTGGTCGCTCTCCGCTCGTCCTGGTTACATGCGTTTAACTTCAGGTAGGACAGACAAAGAGGTTGTAAATACTAAGAACATGTTGTCTCAACGTTCTTTCGGTCCTAAATGTGCAGGATCTACCACAGTCGATGTTTCTGGTTTGAAAGATGGTGATTATGCAGGACTTTGCGCACTACAATCAAAATATGGTTTTGTTGCTGTTAAATGTTCTGGTAACTCAAAATCAATTGTTATGATGGAGGGCACAAAAGAGGTTGCTTCTGTTCCTATTAATCAGGATGTGGTTCACTTCAGAATCATGATGGACTTCGACAGAAGAGCTGATAAAGCCTATTTCTTCTATAGTACAGACGGTATCGAATGGAAGTCGATCGGCAGCACATTGTCAATGAATTACGATTTGGCTCACTTCGTGGGTTATCGTTTCGGATTGTTCATCTACTCTAACACACAAGCTGGTGGACATGCAGATTTTGATAATTTCAAAATTGCAACTAACACCGGTCAACCAATCTATTTGCATCAGAATCAAGGTGGCAAGGATATCTTGATTGCAAACAGTGTCGATGTAACTGTTCTCAATAAAGCAGAGAATGTTGAAGTTATAGAGGCAACAGCTAATGCAACTCTTATCATCACTCCAAATCCTGCTTCTTCTGTGATCAATATCATAGGCAGCAAGGGCTTGCAGAAGGTTGAAATTTTCGATTTCAGCGGTAAGTTCATCAAGGCTGTAGACACTCCTTCTTTCTCAACCGGCTCCTTAGAAAACGGACTTTACATGTTACGTATCTATGATGAAGAGGGCGTCAGAATGGAGACAGTTATCATTAAACGATAAGTAATTGATTTAAAATAACAACACTCTTATTAATAACGAAAAAATCTATCTTAATCCCTGTCAAACATCCCATTTTGACAGGGATTTTTTGTATAAAATAATGAGCAACCGATTAGCCGCCAAAGCTAAGAAACTTATCATGTTGAAATTTAATAACATAAATAAAACTTAAGAAAAAGTCTGTTGTTTATCATAATGTCCTCGTCTGACGGGCCCTACTTTTTTCCATCAGCTGTCCGCTGACGGACTGAAAGCTAGGGTGCTCAAAAGATGGGTCAGTTTAATATTCAAAAACGAGATTCCGTTCACTATTGCGCTACAGCCGACCCCGAAGGTGGTCGAATATTTGTGACCTATGGGTCAATTTGCGTGGTGCAACATGCTCTAATCTGCGATAAATGCTGGTGGTTTGAGAGATTCAAAACATTCAGAGCCAAAATCGAGCAATGTAACTTCTCTATAGGTCA
>JALNVE010000043.1 GCA_023227695.1 Paludibacteraceae bacterium | reverse complement strand
TCTTCACCCCACTCAGGAACACAATTTGCATGTTCGAAAGCCAAAGTATTAGTTGTAGACCAAGACCAACTATGACCATCAACCAAAGCTCCAAATTTACCATCACATCCTGTTGGCAATTCTTCGCCTGTTATCCCTGCCTTATATGTACCCGTTGCTGGATCAAGAGCGCCACTATAGCCACTAGGCATGATATTATCAAAATCTAAGAAGATTTGAGAACGGTCACGAAGTTTCGCTTTAGATGTTGTAGATCCAGCACCAGTAATTACTGTTACCATAGATCCATCTGCGGTACCTTCAGGAATAGTTACTTTCAAAATTTTAGAAGTACTTCCAGAATTTACAGCAACCTCTTTTTGTACAATCTGGCCACCATCATTAACATCAAATCTTACTTTTACATCACCATAGAAATAATTTCCAGCAATTTGAAGTTCGCCACCATCTTTTACGAATTCACAATAGAAACCACTGACAACAGGAAGAGGATAACCATCAATCTTGTACTCTACAAAGTTTGCACCACAAGACTTAGAATAAAGTCTAATTGCATTGATCTTCTCTGCAGTAATACCTTCCAATTTGATGATTATAGCTCTATCTGTAACGAAAGCTGGTTTTAATTCAATTGGTGTTTCTTTACCTGCTTCATCAACTACTACTACTCTATTAGCTTTTGACAAGTTCTCTCCTCTAATAATGATAGCTTTGTCAAAATTTACGACTTTTAATGAAGCCTCATTTGCATCTTCAGGTGAAATCACATCAGATACCACCATATTGCAATCACAGTCAACACATTCATCCTCACATGAAGCCAGGAAACCACCCATGACAATCATAGATGCCAGTGTCACTGAAAATAATTTATGCTTTAAACTCATTGTTATATCTTTTTATTATTATATAATTTTTAACAAGGGTAGGTTCCGAGAGACTCAGAACCTCCCTCATATTTCTTATTAATATGGATAAGAACCATCAATAACAGCAGAAGACAAATCTTGAGCTGCACCCATATCCAACTTAGCAGTAATTTCTGCTGAAGCAGGGAATGGAATGAACCAAGAAAAATCGTTCACAAACTTATCAATATAAATGGTCTGCTCATTTTGACTTACTTTAAGACCATCCTCTGTTGCCATTCTTTGACGAAGAATGTCATTAACCAATGACAAACGAGCATATCCTCTTTCATCATACAACTCATCAGCACCATCAGGATGTTGACCAGAACGTGTCATAGCACAACCTCTATCTTGCTCTTTCAAGAAATTAGCAGCACCAGAAGGATCCATATAATAGAAACGCTTCAAGTCTAACCATCCACGACCTTCCATTGCAAACTCTTTTCTTAACTCCTGAATGAAGTCTGTACGTTTTTGATTATGATACATAGTGATAGAACCATAACCACCAGTAACTTCATCAGTCTTAGGTTGGAAATTAGCGCTTCCATTTCTTGAAGTATAGTCTGTTCCACCAATACTAATTGTAATGTTAGTAGTTTCACCATCCAACTTTGTATAGAATGCCATAGATCCTGTTGCTAAAGGAGCTCCGTGAGCTGAAAGTACTTCATTCAAATCTGCCAAATCAGAACAAGGAGTTGTAACTGAATTACCGTTCAACATCTTAGCCTCTTGACGCATCATGTAGATATCAGAAAGACGTAAGACATCATAACGAGCCCAACCTGACATAAAGTGATCAGAAGGTTTTGCACCATAAACATACTTCTTGATGTTGTTAAGAACTGGAATTGCTTCCAACAAATCTTTAGATGTTTGCTCATCCAATATGTTTTTTTCTTTTGTATAAGATACCGATAAACCAGCGTTAACATTTAGATACTGAGGAGCTTTCGTGAAATCAGAGCCTACATAAATGCAAACCTCTTTCTTTCTAGGATCGTTGTCAGCATAACTCTTATAAAGAGTATAAGAAAGACCCTTTCCAGAACCCCAACCAGCACCTGGAGACCATTTTTCAGATCTAGCCATTTGACATTGATATTGAGCACCTTCTTGCCATTGACCTTCGTTAAAACGAATAGCAAAAATAGTCTCAGTGCTTTCGCCCTGATACTTAAAGATTGATGCATGATCTTGTAAAGTGAAAACCTTACTGTTAATAATCTCAGTTGTCAAAGCAGTAACCTTTTCATAACATTGAGCAGCAGACAATCCCATACTTGAAGATACAAAAGAGCATTTAGGAGTTGGATTCTGACATGCAGCAAGTGTTAAATAAAGTTTCGCCAAAAGACCTTTAGCTGCCCATTTTGTTGCATGAAGTCCTTGACCTGCAGCTGGCAAATTAGCCTCAGCAAATTCTAAGTCTTGCTTAATAGCTGTATACAAAGTCTTACGAGTTACACGAGGAAGCATCTTATTCTCAGCAATATCCTTTTCGTTATTCAGAACCAAAGGAACTTCTCCCCAATATTCTGTAGCTAAGAAATGTGCAAAACCTCTAAATAAACGAGCCTCAGCAATGATCTGATTTTTTTGATCATCTGACATATCAGAACTGCTAAAATCCATATTGATGATCTGATTAGCAGTTGCTATAACTCCTGAATAAAGAGCACGGTAACCATCTGTACAGATATCATTTTGTTCACCAATTTGAAGCAAGAATGGCATACCCTCATTTTGGTATGTATTATAAAGGTTACCTGCTAAACCTTCATTAATTACCCAATTGAACTTAGCCTCATAGTCACTCCATTTTTTTCCTCCATACAATGTCGCTGTAAGAGCAGTCATATTTTCGTATGAACTGAAAACATTGCTAGAGTATTTATCTGCAATTTCTCCATCAAGGAAATCACTACACGAAGTAGTAAATAAGGAAGCTGCTCCTAACCCTAGGATTATCGCCTTGTATTTTATATTCTCTATTTTCATAATCTAATTTTTTTTCAAATTTTTTAGAAATCCAAATTCAAACCAAACACAAACATTCTTGGTGAAGGGTAAGAACCGAAGTCAATACCTTGCTTCATTACATTTGAATTGGCAACCTCTGGGTTATAACCTGAGTAATCTGTGAATGTATAAACATTCTGAACATTAGCAGACAACTTCAAATTAGAAAGATACATTTTCTCTGTCCATTTCTTAGGGAATGTGTAAGACAAAGCGACGTTCTGGATTCTGATGTAAGATCCATCCTCTACAAATCGGTCAGAAACTACAGTTGCGTTGATCTGAGCATTAGTATTAGGTCTTGGAATATCAGTCTCAGCATTTTCAATGTATTGCTCTTTAGTGTCAGGATTTGTCTTAACTCTTGCATAATTCTTAGCAGAAGATAAGTAGTTAACACCAGTCTCATCCAAACCTTCCAAGTTCATCTTCAATAAATTGAAGACATCGTTTCCGTAAGAACCATTCAAGAATACAGACAATGACCAAACACCTGATGATTCAGCATTTCCATAAGAAACAGAGTTTCCGAAACCGAATGTAAAGTCTGGGTTTGGATCTCCGATGAATGTTCTATCCTTTGAATCGATAGCACCATCACCATTCAAATCTTGATAATCGATATCACCAACTTCAGTACCAGCTGTACGAACTTTCTCGTTCAATTGAGCAGTATTTTGGATTAGACCATTTGTCTTATATCCATAGAACATACCTGGAGCTTCACCTTCCTTACTCAAGCTGACTTCACGTTGAGCTGACTTAGTATAAGATTTTTCAACTTTCTCCATACCACCTAACTCAATAACAGTGTTCTGTACTTTAGAGAAGTTGATGTCTGTTGTCCATTGGAATGGAAGACCAGCGATCTTTTTATCGATATTTACAGTATTGATAGAGATATCAAAACCTTTGTTCTCAATAGAACCGATGTTGATATCAGCAGGAGTAGTATACTGAGACTGAGTAGATGAAATAGAAGTTCCTGGTTCAGCTTGTACGATCAAGTCCTTATTACGTTTCAAGAAGAAATCGAAGCTTGAAGTAATACGGTTGTTGAACAAACCTAAATCAAGACCACCATTAACCTGCCAGTTTGTTTCCCAAACCAAGTCTCTGTTTAACCATGCGGTTTGATATAATGTTCTTGTGCTTTGATCTTGAGTATATGTAGGCAAATAGTTGATTTTTGTTCCTGAGTTACCTGTTTCTCCATAACCTGCACGGAGTTTCAAGTTAGACAACCAAGCTGTAGCACCAGAGTTCTGGATGAAAGACTCTTGATCAATACGCCAAGCCAAAGAGAATGATGGGAAGAATCCCCAACGGTTATCTTCTGACAATGTAGAAGATCCATCATAACGACCAGTAGCAGTTAACAAATAACGGTTAGCGTAGTTGTAATTCAAACGACCCAAATAAGAGATCATTTGAACAGAACCCTTATAACCACCAACATTTCCAGATTCACCTAATGCGTAGTTCTGAAAATCAGGGTCAACCATTGAATCATCAAACATGTTCTTCTTGGTCATGCTAGCGCCATGCCATGATGCCTTGCTGATCTCAGAAGCCAACATGACGCTTCCTGAATGATTATCATTGAATCTTTTGTTATAAGTAAGGGATGACATACCTCTCCAATACATGTTGAAACGAGTCCAACCATCCAATCTGTTGTCAGATCTTGTAACATCCTTAGAGAAGAATTGGTTTTCCTCACCACCTGTATAGTCCATACCGAACTCATTACGCCATAACAATTCTTTTGGAAGGAATTCAATCTGAGCAAATGCATTACCTTGGATATTGTCGCTAGTTAAATAGATAGCATTTTCCTTAGCATTCATAACTGGGTTCATCTTAATACCAGTATTTGTTTTACCAATAACATCTGCGTATTCTCCATCCATATCGTATGGTGAGTTAGATGGTTTTTGTTTCAATGATTGAACAACTGGGTTCTGCTCATCAAATGAACCTCCAGCACTCAAACTTCCCAACTCAGAATCAACATTCTGCTCGAAACCTTTTTGCTTAGTTTGAGTTGAATGAGCATAAGCCAATGTCAAACCTGTTCTTAACCAAGATTTTGTTTGGTTTTCCAAATTGATACGACCGTTGAAACGCTCATATTCTGTGTTCAACACAACACCCTCTTGGTTCAAATAACCGAAAGAGTATGCATACTGAGTTTTTTCAGAACCACCACTAATTGATAATTGGTGCTGGTGGCCAAGTGCAGTTTGGAAAATTTCATCTTGCCAATCAGTTCCTTCTCCTAAATAATTAAGATTTTTAGAATAATCATAAGTATCAGTTGTTCCTGAGAATACACTGATAATATATGGATCATTCCAGAATTCTGAATATTCTTTAAGATTCATCATGTCCAACTTCTTAGAAACCTCAGAAATCATAAGTTGACCGCTATATGATATCTTTGAGTCACCACTCTTACCTTTACGAGTTGTTACCATAACAACACCGTTTGCAGCACGAGCACCATAGATAGCTGTTGCAGATGCATCCTTCAACACCTCCATTGATACGATATCAGCAGGGTTGATTGATGCCAATGGGTTTGATCCTGTACTGCGCATACCTGCACCGATAGGCATACCATCAACAACATACAAAGGCTCGTTGTTTCCTGTCAAAGAGCTGGTACCACGTACACGAACTGAAGCTCCTTGTCCTGGCTGACCTGAACTGTTTGTTACAGATACACCAGATACACGACCTTGCAATGCTTGGTCAACTGAAGCAGCAACTGTCTCCTTCAATTTCTCTTCGCGAACTCCACTGACTGATCCAGTCAAGTCACTCTTCTTCTGAACACCATAACCAACGACTACAACCTCATCCAAGACTTTCTCGTCAGTTTTCATTGTGATTTTCAACACACTTGGTGTCTTTGAATTTACTTTAATCTCTTGAGTCGCATAACCAACGAAAGAGATTTGAATGATTTGGCCATCAGAAGCTTCAATCTCGAAATTTCCATCCAAATCAGTAGTCATACCAGTAGTAGTACCCTTTATGACCACATTCGCACCCGGAAGTTCACCATCCGTGTCCGACACTGTTCCCTTTATCGTACGAGCTTGGATCAAGCCGAACCCAATAAAGAGTAGTGATAAAGACATTAAAAATTTTCTCATTACTAACAGATTATAATTAATATTAAATGATTATTAGAAAATTCTCACCTATTAATTCAAAATTACAGCAAATATAGTTTAATAAAAATAATTATACACCATTTATTTCTTTAAAAAACAAGGTGCTCAGAGCATAAATTATCACAGTTTTATACATCTTTTCACTACCAACAAGGCCTCCTTTCTATTAAATTACTGAAAATCAATATCCACATTTTTTTTCGTTTGCTTTTTTAACTAATGAATCTTTCAAAACAGAGCTAACTTCATACAGAAAATAGATTCATCCATGCTTGAGTTAAAATTAACATAGATAAACCTAAAAATAGATAAAAAATAGACAAACCACACTTCAAAAATACAAAAGATATGCCGTAACATTTCATAAAGCGGGGAAAAAATACAAAACATTATACTTAAATACTTTACAAATGTAAAAAAAGTTCGACATTTATAACAAAAATTCTTCTAAGTTAAGAATGCAAAATCAAATTAAGTAAATTAATCGAATGATTATTAAGCACAAAACGGATGCAAAAAAGCTACTCCGAAAAAATCAGAGTAGCCCAAACTGACAGTATGCTTACAAATTAATGGATGCTAAACCCAAACAAACAAATAATATCATCCTCTTTCACAAGGAATCAGGATAGTTTCCAAATTTTGACTTAGCTTTTATGTCAATTTGATTTTCAATAACCAATTAACAATAACTATAACCAAAAGACATTTTAAAAACGTCAAAATCAGGAATCACTTCCTTTTATTAAAAATACCAATTTATTAGGGTTTAAACTATTTTTATAGAGAAAAATAATATGTCAAAAATCAATTATTTCTTACCTTTGCACTTGAATACCTTTGGGTTAGATTTCTGAAAAGGTTACATAGGGATTTTCTCTCCCTTTTTCTCTAATAAACTAAAAACAATGGAGCATAAATTAAAAATTTACAATACTTTAAATAGGAAAAAGGAACTTTTCGTTCCTAACAACTCTCCTTATGTAGGTTTGTATGTATGTGGTCCTACGGTCTACGGCGACGCTCACTTAGGACATGCAAGACCTGCCATCACGTTCGATACACTATTCCGTTATCTTAATCATCTTGGATACAAAGTGCGCTACGTCCGTAACATCACAGATGTAGGTCACCTTGAACATGATGCAGACGACGGCGAAGATAAAATCGCAAAAAAAGCTCGTCTTGAAAAGTTAGAACCAATGGAGATTGTTCAATACTATCTTACCCGTTACCACAAGGCAATGGAGAAATTGAACGTATTGCCACCTAGCATTGAACCACACGCATCCGGACACATTATCGAACAGATTGAGTTCGTTAAGAAGATTTTGGATTCTGGTTATGCTTATGAAAGTGAAGGTTCTGTTTACTTCGACGTTGAGAAATACAACAAGAAATATAACTACGGAAAGTTGTCAGGCAGAAACATTGACGAGCTTTTGGAAACGACCAGAGACTTGGACGGACAGTCTGAAAAACGTAGAAGCGTAGATTTCGCCCTTTGGAAGAAAGCAGCACCAGAGCACATCATGCACTGGCCTTCTCCTTGGAGTGAGGGATTCCCCGGCTGGCACTTGGAGTGTTCTGCAATGGGAACAAAATATCTTGGTGAAGAGTTTGACATCCACGGCGGAGGCATGGACCTCATGTTCCCTCACCACGAGTGCGAGATAGCTCAGTCAACCGCAGCCCTTGGCAAAGAGACCGTTCATTACTGGATGCACAACAATATGATTACCATCAACGGACAGAAGATGGGTAAATCATTAGGAAATTTCATCACCTTGGATGAGTTTTTCCAAGGCAGCCACAAACTTTTGGAACAGCCTTATTCGGCAATGACTATCCGTTTCTTCATTCTCCAGGCTCACTACAGAAGTACTGTAGACTTCAGCAACGACGCACTAAAGGCTTCAGAGAAAGGATACATCCGTTTGATGGAAGGTTACAACCGCCTGCTTAAACTCAAACCTGCCGACAAAACAACCGTTGAGGTTGCCGGTTTGCGCGAGAGATGTGAAGAGGCCATGTTGGACGATCTCAACACTCCTATTGTTATCTCTAACCTGTTTGACGCAACAAAGGGTATCAATACAGTTTATGACGGTAAGGGTACAATCTCTGCAGAAGACCTTGAAGAGTTGAAGTCAGTCTTCAAACTTTTTGTAGAAGACATTCTTGGATTGCTTCGTGAAGAGAACGGAGGTTCTGCCAACGATGCTTACAAAAAGGCCATCGACCTTCTTCTTGAAATAAGACAAGAGTCTAAGGCTAAGAAAGACTGGGACACTGCCGATAAAATCAGGAAACAACTCGCTGAGTATGGTTTCGAAATAAAAGACGGCAAGAACGGTTCTGAATGGACACTATGATCTGAATTACATATTTCAACAAGAAGGCTGCTTCAAAAGAGCAGCCTTCTTTGTTTCTTATAACGTCATATTACTTCAAAAAAAATAGGCTGCATCACACGACGCAGCCTATTTTTTAGGATATATAACTTTTTAGAATCTCCAACCAAATGTAGCCATGATGTTTGTACTAAACAAAGACTCCTCTGAAATAGGAGTAGCTGTTGGCAACCAATCATAGAAACATTCTTTTTGGTTCTTGAACACCAATCCAAAATCTGCATAGAACGTTTCTCCCTTATAACCCAAACCTCCAGTATAATACATTGCCTCTTTAGGCAAAGCAACTGGATAAGTTGTATTATACTCCTCACTCAAAGCTTGATCAACAGGCGCTGTTACGTAAGCAAATCCCAAACGTCCTGAGAATCCTTTTACAATTACAATCTCAGTACCAACCTTGAATGTATGAGTCTGTTTCATTCTGTCATTGATGATCTCCTTTTCTGTATCGAAATCGAAACTACCATCAGACAATCTCATTGCTGCAAAATCCTCCAATTGATACTCCAAACCGATCAATGCTCTCTTTCCAATTATGAAGCCTAAACTTCCTTGTACCTTTAATGGAGTCTGCAAATCATATTCTGTATCAGAATAATCAATCTCTGTGTTAATGTAATTTCTATCGTTTAGATTGTTGTAATCCATGTTAGTGTTAGTAAACTGATCAACACTAACAAACGTTGGAGTATGGAAAGCAACGCCGACTCTCATGAAATCTGTGATACGACCAATAGCACCGAATTTGAAGTTAAATCCAGTTCCTGTCATCTCACAATATTCATCTTTATACCAACTGTCTCCATATGCATTCAAACTATTCTCATCGTACGATACAGTCTGAGTATAATCCAATGTCATCAAACCAACTCCAACACCCCAATAGAAACGGTTGCTAAGATTCATACCATAAGAGATATTCCACTCACCCATAGATCCTTCTTCTTTATATCGGATTCTATTATCCAACAAAGCATCAGAACTAAAAAGTGAATTTCCATCTTTATCAAGAAGTCCTAAACGAATTGACTCATCATAAACAGCATCAGAAGATGCTTCCTTAAAATAATCTGTCATCGAATAATTAAGATCTTGTCCTCGGAATGAAGAATAACGTTTGAAATTCTTCAAACGGTTATAAGCAATACCCAAAGAAGATGTTACATAACCTTTTTTATGACCGCTTTTACCAAAATTAAGGACAAAAGCAAAATTATTAATATTAAAGCCTACTGACTTATCATCCGTAATATAGACATTTGGAGTTAAAGTCAAATCGCAACTACGATACACGCCCAAACCTGCAGGGTTATCTTTCACAACAGATGCATCAGCTCCTAATGCACCTAAAGCACCACCCATGGCAGAATAACGGGCAGTTCCCATAATAGGGTCTGCTTTAGAAAAATTCAAGGCATCATAAGCATTCTGTGCATTTACGCTTGCTGCAGACAATAACAGTCCGGCAGCTGCCATCCAAAATTTATTCATAATAGTATTTATTTCTGATTAAATCCGTATGGATAGTTTTTTCATCTATCCATACGGAATAAATAATTTATTTCACACTTAATCAACGGCCTCTTCCGCCTGAACGGGATTCACTACGAGAGGAACTTCCGCCTCTAGAGTTACCTCCAACAGATGATCCTCTTGAAGATGAGCTTCCTGAAGAGTAGCTTGATCCACGAGATGAGCCTCTGGAAGAACTACCGCTATAAGATTCTCTGGAAGAACTGCTTGAAGAGCCCGAATTTCCTGATGACCTCAAAGAACCACTATTTGATCTACTACTTCCTCTTACAGAAGATCTACTTGGATTATCATTGCCGCTTCTTGAAACCGATCCACTTCCATTATTGCTACGAATAGAAGATCCACTTCTTGTTGTGCTTCCGTTACTGCTACGTAGAGATGATCCACTTCTCAATGAAGATCTATTAGAACGAGCAGAAGATCTGTTCACATAATTACCTGCACGGTTAGATGGATTTCTCAAGCTTCTATAATAGGGTCTATAAGAAGAGCGATATGGAGCTTGGTATCCATAATGTTGTTGGTGAGGATAATAGCCATAATAGTGATGACCCCAATAATGATGAGGGTAACCATATCCATAATACCCATAACTATACGGGTAACCATAATAAGAATGATACCAAGGTGAATAGTAAGAGCCAACATACCATCCACTGTTCCAGCCCCATCCCCAAGTGTAAGTTGGATAATAAGGATTATAACCAACATAAACATTAGTTACAGAAACGTCTGAATTGTAATCGTCATTCAAACCATTCGTCTCATATATGGTCAAATCTGCGTCATGATATTTGTTCAAACGACGGGAATACTCATAATCATTCTCATCCTCTACGATAAGTGTATCCTCTTCTTGAGCCGCTAAACTCTCTTCATAACGTTTTTGCTCAAGAGAACGTTGACGAGCGCGTTCTTCAGCTCTTATCTTCTGTGCATTCAATTCCTCCTGTATCTGTTCAGCCTCAACATTTGCATCTTCTTCAGTAAAATAAATGTCGTCTTGAGAATAGGAGACCATCGGCTGCAGAAGCAGGATGGTAAAGAATACAAACCATTTTGTCATTCCGTTTTTCATATCTATTTCCTCCAAAGTTTTGTTCTACAATAATATAAACTAGGTTAACGTCTTTGTTCTTAATACAACAATCTCAACCTTCATTATCATTTTATAACTCCCTACTAATTTTCAGTTTCAACCACTTTGTTGTATCTTTGCAACTCACAAAGATAAACAAAAAACGTTACAACAATCTTTCTGCATCATTTTTTGAATGCATTTTGGATGTTGTTCATTTCTTTTAGACTAACGTTTTTAGAAAACGTTTAATTGCACAAAAAAAATATGGATTATTTAGAATTTATTTTCAGATACGATACTGACAAAGATTATATCGGCGACCTTCTTTCGGCTGCATTGGGAGAAATCGGTTTCGAAAGTTTCGTAAAAGGAAACGAAGGTCTTACTGCCTATGTTCCTCAGAATCTTTACAATGAAGAGGCTATCAAATCTCTTTTGGCCTCTTTCGAATATGCTGATAACATCCCATACGAAAGTAAATTAATTAAAGGTCAGAACTGGAACGAAGAGTGGGAAAAGCACTATTTTCAACCCATCATTATGGGCAACGACTGTGTTATCCACAGCACTTTCCACAAAGATATTCCGGCTGCTACATACGAGATTTTGATTGACCCTAAAATGTCTTTCGGAACCGGACATCACGAAACAACCTCTTTGATGCTCGGAGAAGTTTTGAAAGCAGACATAAAAGGCAAATCACTTCTCGATATGGGTTGCGGAACAGCCGTATTGGCCATTTTAGCTTCCAAACGCGGTGCAAATCCAATCCTAGCCATCGACATCGACGAATGGGTTTACGAAAATTCACTTGAGAACATTAAGCTTAATGATGTCAACAACATCCGCGTAATGCAAGGCGGTGCAGAACTTCTCGGCAAAGAGAAATTTGACATCATACTCGCCAACATCAACCGAAACATCCTATTGCATGACATGCACGCCTACGCAGCATGCATGAACACAGGATCCGAACTATTCATGAGCGGTTTCTATAAAAATGACATTCCGGTCATAGACGAAGAAGCAAAGAAACTTGGGTTAAAACTTATCTCTTTCGAGGAGAAAAACTTATGGGTAGCTGTCCACTACAAGAAAGACTAGTAGCATATATTATTTCATACGGAGAGAGGACTCTTCAATCTTCTCTCCACACCTTTTCTAATTTCAAATTTCTAACTGTATGATGCTAACAAATCCTCAATTGGACTTGGCCAATGAACTGTTGAAACACACAGGTACCAATCTTTTCCTGACAGGAAAAGCAGGAACGGGAAAAACCACATTCCTCAAGAACTTACGGATGCATTCTCCCAAAAGAATGGTTGTGGTTGCGCCAACAGGTGTAGCTGCCATCAATGCGGGAGGCATGACCATCCACTCCTTCTTCCAACTCAATTTTGGGCCATACGTGCCTGGTACACCCATTGCCAAGTCAGAGCTTTTCCGATTCAAGAAAGAGAAGATAAACATTATCAGAAGTTTTGACCTGCTGGTCATCGATGAGATCAGTATGGTAAGGGCTGATTTGCTCGATTCCATCGACAATGTACTGCGGCACTTCCGTCGCACGGAAGAGCCCTTCGGCGGAGTGCAACTGCTCATGATTGGAGATATCCAACAGCTAGCACCCGTTGTGAAAGACGAAGAGTGGAACTTATTAAAGAGCCTATACCCTACACCTTTCTTTTTCAGCAGTTTGGCTCTGCAAAAAACTTCGTATGCGTGCGTGGAGCTGAAGACGGTCTATCGTCAGGCCGACGAAAACTTCGTCTCTCTACTAAATAAGATCCGAGAAAACAACGCTGACGCCAGCACGCTACAAGAGTTGAACAAACGATATAAACCGAACTTCGACCCTGATGACAGTGAAGGTTACATTCGCCTTTCCACACACAACGCGCAGGCACAAAACATCAACACGAAGAAACTGGCCGCACTTAAAACCAAAAGTCACATTTTTACGGCTAAAATCACGGACAACTTCCCCGAATACTCCTACCCTACAGATGCCAAATTAGAGCTGAAGGAAGGAGCGCAAGTCATGTTCGTGAAGAACGACCCAACACCTGAGAAGCGTTATTACAACGGGAAAATAGGCAAAATAATCGAAATTACAGATGACATTATCACCGTAATCGGTAACGACGAAAAGGAGTCTATCATGGTTGGTCGCGACAAATGGGAGAACATCAAATACACCATCAACGCCACAACAAAAGAGTTAGAAGAGAGCATTGACGGTGTTTTTGAGCAATTTCCTCTAAAGACAGCCTGGGCCATCACGGTCCACAAAAGCCAGGGTCTGACCTTCGACAAGGCCATCATCGATGCACAAGCAGCCTTCACACACGGACAGGTTTATGTAGCCCTCAGCCGTTGTAAAACGTTGGAAGGCATGGTGCTCAGTTCGCCGATCATCAGCAACGCCATCAAACGAGACTCAAGGGTTGATGCATTCAATCGGGAAGCAGAAGCTCGTGAACCGAACAAAGAGAGCTTCAACCAAATGAAGAAGGGCTATTTCACAAAACTCGTCACAGAACAATTCTCCTTCAAATATGCAATAGAACGTTTCTACGCTCTGAAAAGAATCATCGACGAGAGTTTCTACAAACTTTATCCCGAAATCACCAAACAGTTCCAAGAAACGGAACCCATGATGAAAAATGAGATAAAGGTTGTTTCTGAGAGATTCCAACAACAGATTCTATACATACTAACTAATTGTTCTGACCCTGAAAATGACATTTTCTTAAAAGAGAGAATCCAAAAAGGTGCTGAATATTTCAAAACAAAAAGCAATGAAATTCTGCAAAGCATTGCAGACAAAGCAGAAACAATTGAGACAGACAACAAGGAGATCAGAAAAGATTTGAACGACGTCCTCTCTTCGCTTGAAACTGAGTTAAAAATAAAAGACCTCACATTAGAGAAATGCAAAGATGGGTTCTCTATCTCCGAATACCTCAACACGAAGGCAAAAGCCTCTATGGAGGAAGAGACGCTTAAATCATCTGGTTCGAAGAAGAAAGAAAAGAAGTACGTCATTCCGAAAGAGGTTAAACACCCTGAACTCTACGAGCAACTTAAGGCTTGGAGAAAAGAGACGGCAGAAAACGCAGGCATGCCAGTTTATATGATTTTACAGCAGACTGCCCTTATAGGCATCTCAAAAATAATGCCGCTCACCACCAACGAGCTTTTAATGGTTCCCGGTGTGGGAAAGACAACCATACATAAATATGGCGCAGAGATTGTTGAGATTGTTGAGCAAAGCATACGCCAATACGGATACAAGAAAGAGGACACCGCATTTCTCATCCCTGAAGAGAAGAACAGTAACGAACCTAAGGTAAACACTTATGAGGAAACACTTAAACTCTTTAATGATGGGAAAAACCAGGATGAGATAGCCAAAGAGCGAGGTCTTACAAAAGGTACGATAGAGAGTCATCTTTTCAAAGCTGTAAAAGAGGGCAAGATTTCAATCGATGTCGTCAGCAGTCAAGAAAAGATAGACAAGATAAAAGAGGCGTTCCGAAATAATCCAAACAAAGAGAACAAGGAGATCAAAGAGATGCTGGGCAACGATTACTCTTGGAGCGAAATACGTTTCGCGAAAGAGACAATGGAATAGCACCTTATAAAATATAAACGAAAGAGGCTACGTTTTTTTGACGTAGCCTCTTTCGTTTATCTAATGATTTTAGTGATTGATCAAAATTCCAACATTAGA
>JALNVE010000042.1 GCA_023227695.1 Paludibacteraceae bacterium | reverse complement strand
GAGTCTTTCAATGCGAAAATCAAACTTTTCAGGGCTAATCTGCGTGGGGTCGTAGATAAGAAGTTCTTCCTATTCCGTATCGCCAATATTTATGCTTTTCCCCACTAAATTTCTACTGACCCGGTTAAAGCCCGCAAATATCCTCAAAACAACCCTGTCGTCCTTGATATTATTATCCAGTAGACATTTTGTTCAATAAAAAGTTATGCAAACACATGCTTTCTCCAAACTTCAGCATAATGTGCCCATTCCCGAAAAATCATTTGTACCAAATAATTTGTTTTAGGTAGTTGTTCTGTTTATCTGCATCTATATGACTTTTTCGTCACATGATATTTTGATACGAATGATGTAACATTTATACATGTCATTACATTTTTCATCCGATCGGATTTTTCTATATTTGTATAGAATAAAAAAATCGAAACATAATTATGGCATCAGAACGTGAAAAAGAGATTGTAAAAGCCAGTAGTATCGGAATCGGCGCTAATGTTTTGTTGGCAGGTTTTAAGGCCGGAATCGGCTTGCTATCGGGATCCATTGCAGTTGTACTCGATGCTGTGAACAATGTGAGTGATGCACTCTCCTCTATCATCACCATCGTAGGTGCTAAATTGGCCTCTCGTAGACCAACCAGAAACCATCCGTTGGGTTATGGACGCATTGAGTATATCAGTGCTACGTTGATTGCCTTTATCGTGCTTTTGGCTGGTGTTGCAGCTTTTAAAGAATCTGTCAAAGCAATAATCAATGGAAATGAAACCGAATACGATGTTTGGTCGTTTGTGGTTATGGCTATAGCTGTTTTAGTAAAAATAGTTTTAGGACGTTATACCCAAAAGGTTGGCGAACAAGTACAGAGTCAGAGCCTCGTTGCTTCAGGAACAGATGCCATTTTTGATGCGGTTGTGACCACCTCCACTATCGTTTCTGCTATGATTATGGTAATTTGGCAAGTCAATATCGATGGTTGGTTGGGTGCTGCTATTTCGATTGTTATCATTAAGGCTGGTATTGATTTGATCCGAAATACGATGAACGATCTTTTGGGCTGTCGTATGAGTGCCGAGACAACTAAGAAATTGAAGAATATGATCACTAAATATCCTGGCGTATATGGTGCTTACGATATGATTTTAAACAATTACGGACCCGAATACACCATTGGTTCTGTCAACATTGAAGTGCCTGCAGAAATGAATGCCGAAGAAATTCACCGTCTCTCCCGTCGTATTCAGAATGACATTTATCTGCAGGAGGGTGTCAATCTCACCTTCGGCATCTATTCCGTGCGCGACGATGAGGATACGAAAGCAAAACGTCAAGCGGTCGTTTCTGCATTAAAAGAGGAGAAAGACGTATTGCAGATTCATGCTTTTTACATAGACGAAGAGACAAAGACCACCTATTTCGATGCTGTTATCACCTTCAATGTGAAAGATTTGGCAGACTATCGTAAACATCTAACCACTTTGTCCGAGAATGCCATTCCAGGTTACAAAGTCACCATTCAGGTAGAGTACGATGTGAGTGATTGATTCACTTCCAACAAGCCGATTCTTCCTAATTTCTCCCATCGGGGTTGCTTGCTTCCAGCAAGCGAGGACAAATGGCCTGCTGGAAGCAAGGCCCACCAAGAAGAGAAATACTCATCCTCTCCTCTCCAATCGGGAGTGCTAGATTTCATCTAGCGCATCGTGCTCTTTAGTATTTCACCGGCAATCCATACTCATGCTTGCTCTCGTCCATCACAAAGATACTTTGGATGGAGGCCACGTTGTTCAGTTTTCCTAACGTATGAAGATAGATGTTACGGTAAGTCTCCATACTAGAGGCATGGACCTTCAATAGATAGTCATACTCTCCAGAGATGTTGTAACACTCCGTTATCTCAGGAATGGCATCGATGGCATTTACAAACTCCTTGTTTATCTCCTCGTTTACCAACTTCATTTTCACTGTACAAAACACCACAAATCCAATATTTAGTTTGTCTGCATCCAATATCACAGTGTATTTTTTTATGAAACCCTCCTTCTCCAGTCGTTTGAGTCGGTCAAACACTGGTGTAACGCTTAAACCCACCTCTGCAGCAAGCTCTTTTATCTTTAAATTGGCGTTTTCCTGCAATACTGCAAGGATTTTCAAGTCTATTTTATCAGGTGTGTACATATCGAAATTCTTTTTTTCTGTTTTTAAAATTTGAATAGATAAAAGTAATAATAGATTTCTTTTAAAAGCATTTTTTTTAGTTGAATTTTCTGAGTTTTTACAAAAGTTTGGAAATAGTTTCTTTCTACCCCTATCTTTGCAATGTCAAAAGCAAACAAGAATAAGAAATTAAAAACTAATCGTTATGAGCATAAAAAAATTACATTTTGAAACACTCCAACTTCATGTTGGGCAAGAGAAGGGAGTTAACTTAGCAGAAGACGCACGTGCCGTTCCTATTTATCAAACAGCTTCTTACGTATTTCACAACGCACAGCATGCTGCCGATCGTTTTGGTCTTCGTGATCCCGGCAATATCTATGGTCGATTGACCAACTCCACTCAAGGCGTTTTTGAATCACGTGTAGCTGCCCTCGAAGGTGGTGTGGCCGGACTTGCGGTTGCCTCTGGTGCAGCAGCTGTTACCTACGCTTTACAAAATATTTTGCATAATGGTGACCATATCGTAGCTGCCGACAATCTTTATGGTGGTTCTTACAATCTGATCACACATACGTTGGCTAATCTTGGTATTACCAACACCATCGTAAACGTGAACAACCGCGCCGAACTTGAAGCTGCCATCCGCCCCAACACAAAAGTGATCTATTCAGAAACACTCGGCAATCCAAACTCAGACCCTCTTGATTTTGAGTTGGTCTCGTCTGTTGCCAAGAAAAACAACATTGTCTTTATCGTTGACAACACGTTTGGCACACCGTTTCTTATTCGCCCAATCGAGCACGGAGCAAACATCGTAGTTCATTCGGCTACCAAATTCATTGGCGGACACGGAAGTTCATTGGGTGGTGTGATTGTCGACGGTGGAAATTTCGACTGGAAGGCAAACGCTGACAAATACCCTACTTTAGGCTTGCCAGATCCAAGCTACCACGGAGCAATTTTTGCAGACGCTGCCGGACCTGCCGCCTTTGTCACCAGAATTCGTGCGGTTATTCTACGAGATACGGGTGCAACCATCAGCCCATTTAACGCATTCCTTTTATTGCAAGGTTTGGAGACTTTATCTCTCCGTGTTGAGCGTCACATCCAGAACGCTTTGAAAGTGGTAGACTTTTTGAACAAACATCCGAAGGTAACGCAAGTAAATCATCCGTCATTGCCTTCGCACTCTGGTCATAAGCTTTATCAGAAATATTTTCCTAATGGTGGTGGATCTATCTTCACCTTCGAAATAAAGGGTGTGCAAGATGACGCTTGGAAGTTTATCGATAACTTACAGATCTTCTCACTCTTGGCAAATGTAGCCGATGTTAAGTCTCTAGTTATACACCCATACACAACTACGCACTCACAGTTATGGCCTGAAGAGTTGGCTCAACAGCACATCACTCCTACTACCATCCGCCTATCCATCGGAACAGAACATATTGACGATATTATAGCAGACTTATCTCAAGCTCTAGACAAAATTTAATTAACTGAAAATCAAACATAAATATAAAACATCATGGCAAAAATTTTAAAATCGGCACTAGATTTAGTAGGCAATACGCCTCTAGTTGCACTGAACCTGATCACTAAAAACGCAAGTGTAAAGGCAAATATATGGGCAAAATTGGAGTATTTCAACCCTGCTGGTAGCGTTAAGGACCGTATTGCGCTGGCAATGGTCGAAGATGCTGAGAAAAAGGGTCTCATAAAAGAGGGTGCTACCATCATCGAACCAACCAGTGGTAACACAGGTGTAGGATTGGCTTTTGTAGCCGCCATCAGAGGATACAAGCTTATCCTTACGATGCCCGACACGATGAGTATCGAACGTCGTAATCTGCTTAAGGCAAGAGGTGCCGAACTGATTCTGACACCAGGTGCCAACGGCATGAAAGGTGCCATTGCTAAGGCTGAAGAGCTTCATCGCGAAAATCTGAACAGCATCATCCTCGGACAGTTCACCAACCCTGCCAACCCTGCCATCCACGAAAAGACAACAGGCGAAGAGATTTGGGCCGACACAGATGGCAAAGTAGACATCTTTGTTGCCGGCGTCGGAACCGGAGGAACCGTGACAGGAGTTGCACGAACCCTCAAAAAGCACAACAAAGATATTAAGATCGTGGCTGTAGAGCCTGCATCTAGTGCTGTTTTGAGCGGTAATCCTTCTGGTTCACACAAAATACAAGGTATAGGAGCTGGTTTTGTCCCTGACAATTTTGACCGCTCTGTAGTGGATGAAATCCTACCCGTTTCTAACGAAGACGCTCTGGAAACTGGCCGAAAATTGGCACGAGAAGAAGGTCTGCTAGTTGGAATCTCTTCGGGTGCAGCCGCATTTGCTGCGTTACAATTAGCGGCACGTCCGGAGAATGAAGGCAAAAACATCGTTGTCCTTCTGCCAGATACAGGCGAACGTTATCTCTCTACAGTACTTTTTAATGAGTAGTAACGACCCCATTCACCCAACGTGCCACGTTCAATAATTATTCCCATCGGGGTTGCTTGCTTCCAGCAAGCGAAAATAAAAGGCCCACCAAGAAGGAAGGCGCTCATCCGCAACTCTCCAATCGGGAGTGCTAGATTTTATCTAGCGCATCTATAGGCGACATGAAATTTGTCGCCAACCCGCATTGGCGACAAAAAACAATACGAACGAGAGGTTTCACATCTTAAAATGGTGAGTTGAAAACTCACCCTCCCGATTGGAGAAGTTCTCAATGGCTTCTAATTTTTGTGATTAAGCGAAAACAAAAGGCCTGCTGGAAGCAAGGCCCACCAAGAAGAGAGGCACTCTTCCTCAACTCTCCAACCAAGAGTGATAGATTCCATCTAGCGCTTCAACTATACCTTGCCTAGACTACAACATAGCTCTTCACAAAAAAGGATGTACCTTATTACAGATACATCCTTTTATCTATTTGATCGAAAACTCCGATTATTTAACTTGCAATTTTGCTACGTAAGAAGAACCATCAGCAGCATAAGCCTTAACGAAGTACATTCCAGCAGGAACTGCTAAATTAATGTTCTTTGCAGACGCTGGAGCTAACATGGTTTGACCAACCATATTGAGCACCTCTACTTTTACTATCTCTTTGCTACTAATCACAGAGAAGTTATTCTTAGCTGGGTTTGGAGCTAAGAAAATTCCATCTCCATTGCTCAACAACTCATCAACCTCAGTGTCTTCGCCTCTGAATTCGATGTAATCGATGTTCGTGTTGGCTGCGGCTATCGAAACTTTCATGATATGCTCTCCAGCAGTAAGTGCAACCTTGTCTGCTGCTTCACCTGTAGCGTAAGTATCCCAATCACCGGCACCACTAGCAGTAATAGAAGTAACCGTCTTGCCGTCGATAGCAATACTTACAGAAGGATCGCTTGAGCCATTAGACATCACAGCACTGATTGTGTATTCTCCATCATATTTAACGTTGATGGTGTATTCCAACCACTCAGACGTAGTGGTGTAACCAATTGCCGTTCCTCCGTTTCCAGAGACAAAATCAACAGACTCAGAACGGTAGCTTATTGTACCATCGTTCTCGTTTGTGTCGCTGTCGCTGTAAGCTACGCCTTCACCACCTTCGTCAAAATTCTCAGCTTCAACCTTTCCTGGCACATCAACAGCTGTTCCTTCATAAGGTTCCTGAGTAGGTTCGATAATCGGACCTCCACCGCCATAAGCCGCACAACCCGAAGCAGTACCTGTTGTATCAAACATGGTAACCATCTTCTCAGCATAACGTTGACCTAACTTGGTGTAGCTGTCGTGTGTGAAGTGTAATCTGTCGCTTTCTCCTGGAAGTCCGCTAGTTTCTACAATTCCACAATTACTTATCCTACTTGGCAACAATGCAATAACGCTGTTGTGACCAGCACAAGCTCCGTTTTCCAACATCTGACCTACAAGGATCGGTGTTTTAGCAGGATCAAGATTTAACTCCTTACAGATGTTGTTGTAGAAAGTTGTCACCATGTCAAGCCAAGATTGTTGACCGGAGTCAGACTCACCCTGGTGAACGATGATTCCTTTTATCACACCTGTTTCCTGAGCTTTCTTTGCACACTCTACTATTCTATTGTATGGGTTATTGTCATACTCTTTTGCCATATTTTGCAACCAGCTTTCTGAACCAGAGAAATAGGAACTGCATTGATTAGGATCGAAAGCCTTGAAACTTGCACCGGCAATAGCGACAGGAATGACACCTATTGTCACACATTCTGGCATCTTTTCTGCCATCACACGAATAAAGTTATCGCAGAGAGAATAACCTGCACTAGGTGCACACATTGGCGGAACAGCAGGAATCCAAGATCCAATATTTCCACGGCTTTTGGCTGTGCTCATCATCTTTATCCTGTCGTTTGTTATTTTATCGTTTTCTGTAACTGTGGCATTACCCCACATGTTAGACTGTCCGATCGCAATGTAAACATGGAACCTATCCTTAGGATCGCCACTTGTATCACCACCTAAAGTTCCTCCTCCTTGACTTCCGCCTTGAGCAGCTTTCTCTTCTCTCATTTTATTGAGAAATTTGACCATGTCTCCAGTATGTTCGGATGCAACGCCATGGCTTCCGCTGTGTCCATAATACTCTGTATAGATACCGGCTGCCTTCAATTTGTCGTTCAATTCAATTCCCTGACATTGTGGAACCACATTGTCAGCCGAACCATGAGCTATAAAAAACGGACAAGTATTGGAACTGATGAAATAGGGCGCACTTACTAACTTAAATCTGTCTGGACATGATGACTTGTCGCAGTCAGCACCAATCAAGTCGTTTTCCATGCTTGTTATTCTCATCGGAGTAACAGCACCTGGGTAACGAAGGTCGCACTGCATATCCATCAAATCTACCGGACCAGACCAATCGCACACCGCATCCACACTGGACGAAAAGTCGGTGAATTTTCCGAGCGATCCTTCCAAATCATAGGTAATGCTGCCCGAAGTGAATTCTTTTCCACCTCGTGTCGTTCCCATGATTGAAGCCAAGTGTCCACCACTTGAAAATCCAGAAATAGCGATGAAAGAAGTGTCTATTTTCAAGGATGCTGCATTACCTCTCAAGTAGCGGATACATGCCTTGATGTCTTGACTTTGTGAAGGCCATTTGGCATCACTAGCCGATCTGTGGTTAGGTGTCACAAAGATGTAACCTGCATCCAAAGCAGCTTTACCAACTGTGCCTAAATCAGCAGAACCTTTACCGTCGTTGCTTGTCCAGGCGCTGCCATAAATGTGTATAAGTACAGGATGTGTGGATTCATCATCATTTGGATAATAAATGTCCAATTTATGACCAACAATGTTGTCTCCTACATAATCAATGTCAGTTTTTGAGGTGAAACCAGCAAGGTCACCTGTTTGTGTTCCGCCGAAGCCTTGAGCAAAAGAATTCCAGCAGAAGGAAACCAGAAGAAATAAAAGATTTAAACGTCTCATAATAATAAATTTACAAAGAATTTACACTTAACATTTTCAATAAAAAACACCTTAATAGTTCTAAAAAAGTATAATACAAGGAAATAAAAGGAAATACAATAGATGTAATGTCTTAAAACAAAAATCGGTTAAAGATAATAAAAAAGACGAAAAAATCAAAAAAAGTGTTTGAAAATGGTGAGTTGAAAATCCACCCTCCCGATTGGAGAATTGCTCAATGGCTTCTAAATTTCAAGATTAAGTGGTGATAAAGGCCGACCAAGAAGTGAGGCACTCATCCGCAACTCACCTCTTGGACGGCCTCGCTTCCAGCAGGCCGAGGATAACAAATAAATTCCCTAAACCAAAACACCTTCCATACCTCTCCAACCGGGAGTGCTAGATCTTATCTAGCAGATCCATAGGCGATGTAAATTGATCGCCAACCTGCATAGAAAATTTAAAGACGATAAACTTATTGAGGTATTGCTTTGATTATTCAAACGAAACACAACCTTTAATCTACATCTTCATTCTCCTTCAAATTCTCTACCTATTCCATTACCTGTTGGAAGACTTCTATGCTGTATTTTGGAGGATAGCCGTTCTTAATCAAACAGATTTTTATGTCAAATTTGAGTTGGTCGCGCACAATCTGATTGTTCAGCCAATCGGCAAAGGAGGATTTCAAATCTATGATCTCCTTTATCTTTTTGGCAAGGACGTTACACCGTCTACAATCCAACCGTACACCTTATGCAGTGTGGCAAAGTCTGTCACCGCACCTACAAGGCGCACATTGTCAGACAACTGGTTCACCTCATCGTCTGTAAAATCGGGATTGGTTTTATGTAAAAAGGTCTCAAGGTCGGCAGTGATAAGCACATCTTTTTGGCTTTGCCTTTTTATGGCATCTCCAGCCAGATAACTCCAACCCTCTGCCTCCAAAAACGTAATAAATGCATTTTCGAAGTCTGATTCGCAGAAATGACCGTTATAGTTTTTCAGCTTCGCCATAAGTCTTCTATTTATAATTTATTATCCAGTGACCAGCTTTGTCGCTACCTACACGATGGATAAGGCCTAAATCTCGGAATTTCTTTATTTGTTTTTCCACTGCACGTTGGCTGATTCCTATTTCACTGGCTATCAAAGCACTTGTTGTCAAAGGATTTTCTGAAATTATCAGCAAGGTGCGTTTTTCGTTTACACCGAACTTTACACCGAACTTTACACCGAATTCAGCACCAAATTTTGCTTCGAACTCTTCGTCCACAGATTCCCTTTGATCCTTTCCTATCATTATTGGAGTTCCTTGATGCTCTTTGAGCGTTTTCAAAAGTTCATCCAGCATAAATTCTATAAAAGGAGTACTAGTGGCCTGATGGGTGGATTTTCCAATAGCATCATAATAAGCCTGCTGATTGGAGTAAACCATGTTTTCTACTGGCAAATGTTCAAATAGAGGGTGCAAATGTCCTAATAATAACGATTGCCAGAGCCTACCTGTGCGGCCATTTCCGTCACTGAAAGGATGAATGAATTCAAATTCATAGTGAAAGACACATGAACGTATAAGCAGATGGTCGTTTGTTGTGCGAAGCCATTGGAACAAATCATCCATCAGATAGGGTACTCTGTCTGCTGGCGGTGCCAGATGTACAAGTCCCTGTTCGCCGAAAACGCCGACGCCGCCACGACGAAAAAAGCCAGCATCATCAACAATAGCCTTCATCATAACGCCATGAGCACGAAGCAGATCTTTAACGTCGAAGGGATTCAACTCAGAATAAAGCTCATACGTATCTATTGCATTCTTCACCTCCTGAATCTGTTTGATTGGAGCCACAACGTTTTTACCGTCAATAATGTCGTGCACCTCTTCTTCGCTAAGAGTATTTCCCTCTATGGCAAGTGACGAATGAATGGTTTTAATTCGGTTAGCTTTTCTAAGGCGTAAACCATCGCTCTGCTCAAGTCTGATGGCATAGCGTTCTATCTGAGCAGAAATTTCTGCTACCAGATTCAATATCTTGCTTGTTATGGTAAATGGCGGTGTGTACATAACGTTTCCTTTTTTATTGATCTTTCAATGACACGTAAATATGAACATTATCTAAATCACTTTTGCAAAAATGACCACTAGAGTTTATGAAGTTTCTTTTTGCCATATTAGTATCCTATTTATAATTTTCAATATTCATACAGTTGGGGCAATTTCATTAAATTCTTTTTTTAGTTTGCCAAGTTCTTCTAATAAATCTCTCAATTTATTTACTGAAATCGGATTTTCGATGCTTGCAGTTCCGTCATGATCTTCTTCAGATGTATCATCATGAACTTTTCGAAGTCTATCAATTAATTCTGGTTTGGAATTTATTTTTTTCAAATCTTCCCAGTTGATTCGATTATTTTTATTACTTACTTTCGGTGGTAACAAATGCTTGAAAACTTCTTCATCAATAATTTTCTCAACGGCTCTTCTTAATAGTATAGAAACGCCATAATTATCTGAAAATGGACGGGCATTTAATCTTGAATATGCTTCTTTAATAAGAGAATCCGAGTTGTCACCTTTATAATTAGATAGTATGCCTTTCTCTTTACCATCTGCATAAATTTGATATATAAAAATGTGTTTCCCTTTATCTGGGGTACAACCACAAGAATCAAAATTTTTGCATACATGATTTTTCTTTGAGGTTTCAAATCCATCAAGGAAAAGTCTGTTATGACAGAAAATAATTATTTGATTATCGAAATTTAGAAGCCTTTTTGACAGTAGACTTGCAATTTCATGGTCTAAACTTGTTACTGGATCATCTAGAATAATAGGATAATTTCCGTCTTGCACTTCAGCAAAGAACATAGCTAATCCCACAGCCTTTTGTTCACCTTCACTCAAAATTTCACTGATTGAATTGTTGTCCACTAATTTTAATTGAGTTTGGCATTTTCCTTTGCTACCCTTCTTTACTTCAAGAATAACTTTTAAATTGTCTTTGCCTAAAGAATTCAATTCGATTTCGAATTTTTGTCTTAAGGTATCTGTTAATAATTCATTATGCGCTTGATTTGCGAGTATAGTGAGGTTTCTGGTGTTCAATTCATTTTTTTTACTTAAAATGCTTTGCTCTGTGTCATAAGTAGAAAAATACCTTTCAATTTCACTTTTTTGTTCCGCTATAGACTTCTTTTCTTTTAATCCGGCTATACTTTCTTGCAACTCTGAGATCTTTTTATCTTTTTCAGCTTTTGATGATTGAATATTTTTTAATAAAGTAGCAATCTCTTCTTGCCTGTTTTCCAAAACCTTAAGTTCGTTAGTAAAATCTAAAGTAAATTCCACTATTTCATCAGATTTGTCTGCTAAATTCAAGTCTAATTTATAAGTCAAAAGCTGATTAATTTTATTTTGCAACTCTGTTGTGTCACTAATAGCTGTTTTTATCTCGTCAGATACAACAATATCTACATCTATTTCATTAATTTCTTTCTGTAAATTAGTTATATTTTCGCTAGCTAAATTAAGTTCTGCTTCGGAATTATCATTCAGAAAGTCTGCATATGCTTTAATAATACTTATTGCTTCTTCTGACTTTATTTCTTGGTGACAGTAAGGACATTTTTCTGGTTCTTCTTTTTTCAATTTTGAAGAATACTCTTGTCCGGCTTTTATGAATGATTTCCATTCGGGAGAATCTGAATGAGGCAAATCAGTTATTATCTCTGATTGCTTTCGTGCTTCATCATTTTTTGTTTTTGCCACTGAATATGCCTCAAAAGCCTTTTTCAATTTGCCGCTATAATCTTTTAGATTTTTTATTGCATTATTAATTTTTGTCGTAAAGTTTAAAAGTGTTTTATTCTCTTTTGTCAGAATCGTAATTCTATCTTGACTATTTGTCTGTTGTAAACACGTTAAATCATTTTCTTTTTGAGTCAAGTCAGTCCTTTCTTCATCAGAAAAATTAAATTTTGCTTTTATATATTTTCTTTCTGTATTGTTGAATTTATCGCGGTTGTTGAATTTATTTTTTATGCTTTCGCTAAAATTGTCAATCTTAATTGCAGGAAGTTTTTGTAGTTCCTGAGTCGCAAGCTGATCAAGTTTACTTGAAAAAGAGTCCATTATTTTAGCAATATAGCCGAACAAATGCAATCCTAACGGATAAACTATTGCTTCATCAGTTTCTTTAGTTTGAAGCAAGCCATTGAGATAAGAGGAGTCAAAGACTTTTACACCTTGAAAATCAGGTTGCACTGTGATTGAATTTTTGCAAACATGAGACTTGCTCGTATTTTCCAGTTTATATTCTAAAGAAACGTTTATTGTTTTTTTATCTGCTTCATTGGCATAAATATTAGGAATTATGCTTTTTTGCTGTGTTCCTCCAGAAACATTATTTAAAATTCCAAAATAACTGCTTTTTCCTGATCCATTCAAACCGTACAAAATGGTTACATCATCAGAAAATTTTATCTTTTGATTTTCACTTAATGCGTTAACTCCACTTATATGATTTAAAGTTTTGAAAACTAATTTTTCCGAAGGATTTTGTACAGAAGTTGGTGTTTCTAGTTCTGATTGAAGAACAGTACCTTCAGATAGGTTGTTAAATATTTCATCTTTTCGAGTTTCTGTAACATCTCCATTAGTCAAAACAGCATCATTTATTAAGGCTTTATACCATTCTGGTTTGTCTTTAGAAAACTCAATCAAATAATCTTTAGCATGGCTTTTATTATTCATATTCTTTTTTATTTTCTACAATTAATTATTCTTCACGATCTTTCAATTGCTTTTTCATGTTTTCTTCGGACCAACGATTATCCAAACGAACATAAAAGCCATCATTACCTAAATATTCAAAACCTTCCAAATTTTTTTTAAGTGAATTCATAGTTCTATTAGGAGTATTATTTTGGAGTATTAAATCATTCAAATCATTCGGTAATCCTATTGAAACTCCATAGTTATTATCCTCAATTATCTTATAATTAATACTATTTATTTCACGATCAAAACCTTGTTCTTTTATTATATGATGAATCGAATAATACTTTTTTTTAAGAAAAGACTCATCAAATTGTAATTCTATAGAATTAGGGTTAGGATGAGGGTCCATCATTTTTATTTTAAGTTTAGAAGAAAAATAAGATTCTGAACCAAAGCTTAACATTGGAGTTTTTCCATTAATTTTAGTAATAATCTTTACTTGATTCTTAGCCTTTTTCAATACAGTAACTTTATAATTACCTGATGTACCTTTTGCTTCAACAACTACCCAATTACCATCATTGTCTTTACCAATTAAATCTGGACTGGATTTTCCTTTTTTTTTCTCAAATTCATCCTTACTTTTTGAAAAATGGCATAAAACAGGAACATTAAAAAGACGATCAGCAACTAATTTAGACATGGTCATTCCTAAAAAATAAGAAGTATAATTTTTTTCTGTAATATCCATATCAGAATATAAATCACTTTTAATCAAATAATTATTTTCTTCCACGAGACAACTATAAAGCATGTATGTTTTATGCAGAAATTCAAATAAAACAAGTTTTGGATGTGGCAAATCATCAAAAAAATCTGAACTTTTGCCATAACTTATTGCTGCATGAACTAATTCAGGCCATGAAACTTCTAAATTTCCTTTTTTTCCATATTTTTCAGGAAAGTCCATCAATTCATATTCTATTTTCATTCTTGTACTTTTTTTTATTTTTCTTTTTCTTCCAAACTTCCTTTAATAAGTATTGGACATATATTTTTCATACAATCTCTCATCTCTTGCACTATACGGCCACGCTCAATATAGCTTTAATAGATATTTACAATATCTTGCTGATGTGTTTTAGACAGAAATGGTATTTCTGTGTCATAAAACCTATTCAAATCAACATTAGAACGTACACTTCCATCGCTTCCAAACCAACCATAACGGTCACTTTCTTTACGAGAAAACCATAACATTATATATTCTGCTAAAACATCATCTCTTTTGATTTTCAAAACCGTGTAAGCTGGAGAAACTAATATTGGTTTCTCTTCTTTTACTTTTTTCGCCATAAATCTATACTTGAAAAAATTCTTTTCAGGACTCTATATTTTTAAAAAAGAAATATCAATCTATACGGAAGGTTATTCCAAATGTCATCCCATCTAAACGATTCATAAGGAAATCGAATCATTTAGAATTCAGTGCTTTCTATCAATTATCAGGATTGTTAATTCCAACCTCTTTTTATATGTCAGAGACAATCAAAAAAATCGGACAATGCTTCCCTTCCAGTCAATTTTTCAATCGGTTAAAATTAATAAAGATAATCCATAAAATTTCGTTTTTTTCAACATTTCTTTATCTTTTATCCTGTGTAGTTGTTAAAATATGGCTTGAATTACGTGAGAAAAATGGTCTGCTAGAAGCAAGGCACTCATCCGCAACTCACTTCTTGGACGGCCTTGCTTCCAGCAGGCCGAGAATCTATTAAATTCAATTAAAATTTAAGTCTTGGCAATAAATATTCCCTTGAAAAAACTACTTTTACCTCACTAACTAAAGAAAAAATGAAAGAAGAAAAGTTTATCTGTGAAGGAATGGACATTCCTAAAGACCCGTTTTTAGATGAATTTGAAAGTGTAAACGAACTTTATTATCATGATTTGCCCCATTGGCATCAGGATAAAAAATTACAGTTCGTCACTTTTCGTTTGGCAGATTCGTTACCACAATCGAAGCTTGAAGATTTTATCCAACAAAAGAAAGATTTTCTACGATTTCATCCCCAACCTTGGGATGATGAGACGGCTATTTTATATTACAAAAAATACGGATCGAATTTAGAGAAATGGTTGGATGCCGGGATGGGTTCTTGTGCATTGAAAGAGCCCGAAATCCGAGAGATTGTGAACAATGCATTCTATTTCTTTAATGAGAAGAAATATATCTTGCATTCGTTCGTAATCATGCCCAATCATGTCCATGTTTTGGTTGAATTATTAGGAGAAAATAAGATAAACGAAATACTACATTCGTGGAAGAGTTTTACGGCTAATCAGATCAATAAAAAGACAGGACGAAGTGATAAGTTTTGGATGCGGGAATCTTTCGATAGAATTATCCGTGATGAATCCCATTATAAAAAAGTGGTAAGTTATATAACTAATAATCCAAGGAATTTGGACGCCAATAGTTATACGTTGATGATGGCAAAGAAAAAGGTTTAATTAAGTGACAAATGGTCTGCTGGAAGCAAGGCCCACCAAGAAGAGAGGCACTCATCCGCAACTTACTT
>JALNVE010000041.1 GCA_023227695.1 Paludibacteraceae bacterium | reverse complement strand
TTACGCTTGGCAATATCTCTCTTAATAGTTGATCTGTTTTCATTCCGCAAAGATAATGCTATTCATGAATTTTGGGGAATATTCTTGTCGCTATACCAACCCCACCTATCCGCTGATCCGATGTATTCTGTTTCTTTGGGGATTAAAACAAAAAAGAGGTTGAAACTCGGTTCCAACCTCTTTCCTATATTAGGAAAATCTAACTATCGAATGAATAGAAGTTCACGATACTTAGGCAATGTCCACATCTCATCATCAACGATCAACTCCAACTCATCTACAGTCTTACGGATAACATCGAAGAATGGAAGGATTATATCGTGATAAGCAACTGCCTTTTCACGCTCGTTTGTAATCTTATTAGCAATCTTGCGAGCAGCGATCATCTCCTCTGTCTTATTCTTGATAAGAGAGATACCTTCAGACAATTTTTCGATAAGAGCAGTATCATGAGCAGATAGTTTCTCTGCCTTTGCCTTGTCGTAAACCTGAGTCATCTTGTATACGTTATCCAAAAGCATTGACTGATAACGAGTAGCAACTGGGATGATGTGGTTCATAACCAAATCGCCCAATACACGAGCCTCAATCTGTATCTTTTTAGTATAAGTATCCCATTTCACTTCGTTACGAGCCTGCAACTCTTTCTCTGTGAAGACGCCAACCTTCTTGAACATCTCAATGGTTGAAGGTTTCAAGTAAGCATCGTAGACAACTGGAACACTCGTTTCGCAATCCAATCCACGTTTCTTAGCCTCTACCTTCCATGCCTCGCTATATCCATTCCCGTCGAAGCGGATAGGTTTTGTAATTTTGATGTACTCCTTGATTACATCAAAGATAGCCTTGTCTTTCGTAAGACCAGAAGCAATCTTAGCATCCACCTCAGCCTTGAATTCCAATAACTGAGCAGCAACTACAGCGTTCAAAGCAATCATTGCAGCAGAGCAGTTTGCAGAAGAACCAACAGCACGGAACTCAAAACGGTTTCCAGTAAATGCGAATGGAGATGTACGGTTACGGTCTGTATTATCCAAAAGAACCTCTGGAATATGAGTCACACCCAATTTCATCTTCTTCTTGCTGTCCATTACGATTGCCTCTTCGCTTGTGCTGTTCTCAATCTTATCCAGAACGTTAGAAATCTGAGAACCCAAGAATGCGGAGATAATTGCTGGAGGTGCCTCGTTTGCTCCCAAACGGTGAGCATTCTGAGCTGTCATGACAGAAGCCTTCAAAAGAGCATCGTTCTTATAAACGGCCATCATGATATTGACCAAGAAGGTAATGAACTGTAAGTTCTCTTCCGGAGTCTTACCTGGAGTAAGCAATCCAACACCTGTATCTGTTCCAAGAGACCAGTTACAGTGTTTACCTGAACCATTGACACCTGCGAATGGTTTCTCGTGAAGCAACACGCGAAATCCATGTTTACGGGCTATTCTCTTCATGATTGACATCATGATCAAGTTCTGGTCTACAGCCAAGTTAGTCTCGCTATAGATTGGAGCCAACTCGAACTGGTTGGGAGCAACCTCATTATGACGAGTTTTACAAGGAATACCATATTTATAAGCCTCGAACTCTATTTCCTGCATGTAAGCCTGAACTCTCTCAGGAATGGCACCGAAATAGTGGTCTTCCAACTGCTGGTTTTTTGCAGATTCGTGACCCATCAAGGTTCTGTCTGTCAACAACAAGTCTGGACGAGCCGAATAAAGACCCTCATCAACCAAGAAGTACTCCTGTTCCCAACCAAGGAAAGAAAATACTTTCTTTACAGAAGGATCGAAATAGTGGCAAACATCCGTTGCCGCTTTGTTGATTGAATTCAAAGCCTTCAACAAAGGAGTCTTGTAATCCAATGCCTCACCTGTATAAGAGATGAAAACGGTAGGAATACAAAGTGTATCGTCTACGATAAATGCTGGAGATGAAGGATCCCAAGCTGAATATCCACGTGCTTCGAAAGTGTTACGAAGGCCACCGTTAGGGAAGCTGGAAGCATCGGGCTCCTGCTGAGCCAAAAGTTTTCCGGAAAATTCTTCAATGACAGAACCTCCAGGAGCAGTTGTATATTCAATGAATGAATCGTGCTTTTCTGCAGTACCTTCTGTCAATGGCTGAAACCAGTGAGTATAATGTGTAGCGCCCATTTCCATGGCCCACATTTTCATACCAGCAGCAACATGGTTGGCCAATTCACGGTCCAACGGCATGCCTTTGTCTATCACATTGGTAATAACTTTCATGGTCTCCTTTGAAAGATATTTAGCCATCTTTTCCCTATTGAAAGCAAACTTTCCGTAATATTCGGAAGTCAGTTCTGTAGGCTTTGTCACGGCCATTGCTTTTTTCTTAAAAGATTCTCCAACGACCTTAAATCTTAATGTTGACATAACACCTTATTTTTATATTATTATTTAATTCATCTATTTTCGCACTCCTACTCGCCGGCTCAAGATGTATGCGTTCATCATTTTTCTGACACAAAAATAAAAAGCAAAAAGCTTTTATTCTCATTTTTTGCAATGTTATGGGATAATATTTTTGATATCATACAAAATAAAACTAAATAATTTATTTATATTTCATTTTTAAACAAAACAAACATAAAATATTACAATATATAAATATCATTATCAAAATTTCAGGCAATTCAATTAATCACTTTGACACAAATAATAAAAAATATCATAACTTTTGTCTGTTTTATATACAATTTAAAAGCAAAAAAACATTTCATTATCTACCAAATCGAATCTTCACAAAAGCAAAACCCATATAATGACATTCGGTTATTCGGGGGTATTCAAAGAGGATTCACTTATTCTTCTATGAGAAGCACAAAGGGTTTCCATCCTTAAATAACAAAAGGGAGTAGAGGACACTCCTCCACTCCCATTATTATGGAATCACAAATGGCTCTAAAGCCAACCTTATAATCGAAAATAATTAATGGCATTCAGTTCCATTCCTTTAAATTACATATTCATACCACCACAGCAGTGGATCACTTGTCCTGATACGTATGAAGAAAGATCAGAAGCAAGGAAAGTAGCAACGTTAGCAACATCATCAGGAGTACCTCCACGACGCAAAGGAATTTTAGATTCCCAATCTTTACGTACGTCTTCATTCAACTGAGCTGTCATATCTGTAATAATGAAACCAGGAGCAATTGCATTGGCACGGATACCGCGAGAACCGATCTCTTTAGCAATAGACTTGGTAAGACCAATCATACCAGCCTTAGAAGCTGAGTAATTACATTGACCAGCGTTTCCAGATACACCAACAACAGAGCTCATATTGATGATACTTCCGCTCTTTTGTTTCATCATAACGGGAGTACAAGCGTGGATGAAGTTGAATGCAGATTTCAAGTTTACAGTAATGACTGCATCCCACTGAGACTCGCTCATACGCATCATCAAACCGTCTTTTGTAATACCTGCGTTATTTACAAGGATATCGATACGTCCGAAATCAGCAACAACTTGATCAATAACTTTGTGAGTCTCTTCGAAGTTTGCTGCATTAGAAGCATAACCTTTTGCCTTTACACCAAGAGCAGCGATCTCTGCCTCTGTGGCTTTTCCGTTCTCATCAATTACCAAATCAGTAAATGCGACATTAGCACCTTCTCTTGCATATTTTAGGGCAATAGCCTTTCCTATACCACGTGCAGCTCCTGTAATAAGGGCTGTCTTACCTTCCAATAATTTCATAATTCAAAATTCATTTAAATTTGCTACAAAAGTAACTATTTTTTTTTATTTCACATATTTATTGTAAACGAAAGATGACGGCACATCATTCTTTGACAATAAGCACGGTAGCGTACGCAGCCATACCCTCTTCTCGTCCTACAAAGCCAAGTTTTTCTGTCGTGGTTGCCTTAATGGACATATCATCCACATCCACGCCCATCACATCGGCAAGCACTCGTTGCATCTCTTCGATATGAGGATTGATTTTTGGACGTTGGGCACAGATAACAGAATCCACATTACCTACAGAATAACCTTTACTTTTAATGAGTTCAATTGTTTTGCATAACAAGATTTTGCTATCAATGTTCTCGTAATTTGCGCTGTTATCAGGAAAATGATAACCTATATCACGCATGTTGGCCGCACCCAGTAGCGCGTCACATATAGCATGAATCAACACATCGGCATCCGAATGACCTAGAAGGCCTTTGTCACAAGGAATCTTTATTCCGCCCAACCACAAATCACGACCTTCAACAAAACGATGCACATCGTAACCCTGTCCTACTCTTATCTTCATTTCTTTAGCTTTTACATTAACTAAAAAGGGCAGAAACTGTTAAAAGAATCTGCCCCACGAATTTAAATTAATCTATTTTTTGGTTTTTATTATCACTCAGTTTCAGACTTGTCGTTATTCATGATGCCCTTCAAACCAGCAAGGTCAAATCCAAGGGAGAACCTCAAAGTTTGATCCAACGGACTTGTTTGAGCTGTTGACATCAAATAAGCTGCGCTCAATTGGAAAATACTCAAATTGAAACCAGCTCCGAACGACCAGTATTTACGGTTACCTTTTGATTCTGCCTCATAAAAATAACCAGCGCGAACCATAAACTGTTTGTTATAGGCATACTCCAAACCTGCTGACCACATAATCTCATCCAACTCCTCGCTCATTCCACCAGGAGCATCACCAAATGATTTGAAAATACCAGAAATAACAGAAGTATTGTAGTAATCATCCCATTCCTTGGCATATTCAGGATCTGTTGGACTAACACCCTCATCGGCAACCGGAGGTGTTGGAATCAACAATTTATTAATATCAGCCGCAAAAGTCAACGTATTGAACTTATCAAAAGGATATTCGAACGCACCTCCTAATTTTAAATTAGTAGGTAGGAACTGCTGAGTTTCACCATCATCATAAGAGATTTTTGATCCGATATTAGAAATATTCAAACCAAAAGATGCATGAGCCTCTGTCTCTGTACCAAGACTAATTGGTGTACGATAATACGCTGCCACATCAGCTGCCACTGCATTTCCTGCAGTTACAGAAGCATCATCGGCAATACCGTTTGTCAAATCTGAATGAATATAACGCAATGCTACAGCTGCAGACCAATGTTCTGACAAATTTCTTGAATAACCTAAATCAATAGCAAATTCATACGGATTACATGTTCCATTAGAAACTATTTCGCCTGTTGGACCAGGAGCCTCAGTCAAGTTAATTTCTCCCATTGAGAAATAACGGAAAGATGCACTCAGCGCCTGACGGTCGTCCAACTTATAATAACCTGCCAAATAAACCAAGTCAATATCGTTTACTATTTTACGCAACCAAGGAGTATATGAAATGGCAAAACCTGCACGGCTTTCCATTTGAGCATACTTCGAAGGGTTCCAATACTGAGAGTTCAAATCTGGAGTTGTAGCAGCACCAACGTCTCCCATACTACCTCCTCTTGCATCAGGTGCAATTGACAAGGAAGGAACCGCTGTCTGCAACGGATTAAATATTGTCTCCTTTTCTCCCGCCAACACAGAACCAGACATTAAGCTCAAAATAAATAAAGATATAAACTTTAAACTCTTCTTTTTCATCTTTCTATTATACAATTTTATTATCAAATTATAAAGGTGAATTTTTCATCCACACATATACCAAACTCAAATATTAAATAAAATTTGACCGCAAATTTACTTAACAAATTAAATATATAACTCCATTTCTTTTTTATTATTGTGGTAAGACGATTAAGTTTTGAACTTTCGAATCAAAATCACCATCTTCAGAAGCTATTTCCACCTTACAGAGATAGGTGCCACCATCTACACGAGAACCGCCATTCGTTCGCAAATCCCATTCGAACGTTACGTCTACAGAACTTACTTGAGACTGCGTTTTTGAAACGTAAACTAAACGGCCACTCAAATCATAAACAGTCATTCGATATGAAATCTTTGTGTCAGGTCTATCATGAGTTACTCTTACAGAAACATGATCTCTTGCAGGATTAGGATATAAGATCATATCATTTACATTTACCTTCAATCCCTTCACCACATTGAATTCAAGTCTACTTGTGGTTGAATTATTCAACAAATCCCAGATTTTGAAAGTCAAAACATGATGTCCCTCTTCCAATTCCGGCATCTGATATGCCAAACTTCCTATCATATAGCTTCCACTTTCGTAAGAAAAATAAGAATTCAGTACGGTTACTTCTGGAGAATCATCGATTGACAAAGTAATATCATGACCTATTCCGCAACCTGAAGCATTAATGCCACTAACATCGCTTACCGAAGCCAAGAACATTGGTTTTTCATTTACATCATCACCCGATTTAAAAGCTGTCGAATTCAAATAAATTGAAACATTTGGTCCATCTTTCTCATAGAAAGACAATGTATCACTTCCTCCGATTATAAAATCCTCATATGCCCCTTGTGCTTCAAACTTATTCGTCTCATCATACGCATAATAAGAGATTCGTCCATTTCCATAACTGTAATTGATATCCTTAGGAAGCGGAATAACAAAAGAAAGTTCTCCGTTCACGACATCAGCATTACCCGAGAAAAGCATATTTGGTCTATCTTCATAAGAATAACGATGTGAGATGATGTCAATTTCCTCATTATAAAGATTTGCCTTTGTATATAAAGTCTGAACCTTATCATATACCACAACAGAAACCTTTCCATTAAATGTTGTAATTTTATTATCCTCATTATCCTTAATAGAAGCAAAAACTCTCACTTTAGATAATGCTTTCATAGTATCTATTGGTTCGCCAGACAATGTTGACATGGAATCTGTTACGACGAATAAGTCAGGATATGACAATCGCAACATAGGATCAGCCAACAACGAAAAGGCCAATTTATTTGTATCAGTCGGCAAATGTTGCTTCGATTTCTTATAAATATCGCCAACACAAATTGGACGTCCGTCATCATCTCGATCAAATAGGACTTTGACCAAAGCTCTATTCAAATCATCATTTTTATCATCATACACAACTCTTGATGAGCTATATAAAGCAACGGGGCCTCCATTTGGATTAAGGATAAGATCTTCACCACCCGAAGATGTCAAATCGTCGAATTGAGAAAACTGGCAGCTTGCCGTAAACCATAATCCCATATTCTCATTATATAGTGTAGATGCTTGAGACTGAGTAAAAATATGTTCTCCAGACCATCCTACTTTTGAACTATGACCTATATAATTTAAATACATGATACCTTTATTAATCTCGTTTTGAAGTAAGCTTTCCACTTCGGGATAATGAGCGCCATTAGAACCGACCTCTCTTGTATATGCATCCAAATAAATTTTCTTTATCTCCATTGCAGGATTTTTTGATGCAATGATTCTTGCTATACCATCCGAAAGTGTATAAAACTTATTCTGAGAAGTAGACGATTCATTATCGTCACCCAAAAGCACCACTCTATTTTTCCATGTTCCGAATCGAAATTCGTCCATATAATTCAAAATCTTATTAACCACTCCCGTTGCTTGTTCAGCAGAAGCGACCGGCAATCTTCCGACACCAATATCTACAGTTGCCTTACCGTAAGTACCAGGACCGCCTTCGTTATCTTCCAAGAATCCGAAATAATCATCAGTGGTATAACTGGCAGTTTCATCCAATGAAGAATAAGATTGAAAGGTAAGAATATAATTATGAGAAGGAGAGAGCTTAGTACCCAACAATCCTTTGTTATCAAAACTTCCATCTCCGAACAAAAGCAAATATTTTGAAGTGGAGTTATCCTGATCATAAATCATTTTCATAAACCAACGATATGCTGTTGCATCGGGAGTTCCTGAAGAAAACTCATTATAAACTTGTTCCGGAGTAACAACCACAGCCTTCACTCCATCAACTTGCATATGTTTAAGTGCCAACACATTTGCCTGAGATGCAAATGCAGGATATGTAATAATAACATAATCAGCATCCTTCATTGTATGTAAATTCTGATTAACCACTTTACCCACATATTCTGCTGTGACAAAGCCACTGCCTGTCGGATTCACTGCCACAAACTCCTGTAACTGTTCTGTTTTCTTAGTAAATTCAAGCCCGTTTTCAGACTTTTCAGTTGGAACCTGTGTCACATTCAAAGGATCTGTAACATTCCAAATCATCGCCGAACTTGTTGCATTTCCAACGACAAAAGTTGAATATTTATCTGTTCCTATACAATCAGGATTTCTAAAAGGAAGAAAACCTACACCACTCACCATCGCCAAATTACAATATGCATTCAACACGATTCTATTCAATGCGGCTATATCAGTTCCCTTATCTCCATAGTATTTTACAGAAACAGGAACTACTGTAGAAGTTGGAGTAAAAGAAATTGATGCAGTACCCTCTGTTGCCTTTAAATGAAGCGACTTATATGAGAAACCTATGTTTGCCGTTTCCCCTCCACATGAAACATCCATTTTAGTAGACTTATTAGAAGAACCGGCATAAGTCACATCTACAGATGCATTCTTAGTCATATTTATATTAGGAACAAAAAAAGAATAGGTTTTAGACTGTCCGTTATAAATCATATCACCATACCACTGACGGCCCGAATTAACGAAATTCATCTCCTCCTTTCTCTTTAAATCATAGTAGACATAATCAGTCACACGTTCAGCAGCATCAGATGTCTCCACCTCCTCTTTTGCGATACGCTTTCCAACACCAACATTATCTGTCAAGAAATAATATCCATAATTTGAGTATGGGTTTGCTTCGAATCCGAAACGACAATTCAAAGCATTCTCATTATAATTCCATTTAATTGGACCTTGAGCATAAAATAAAATGAAACTTCCTCCATCATAAATGGAAAGTTCAGGAAGGTCGTCGACCTTTGGTTTAGAAAAGTCTTCATTCAAAATAGCACCACCATATCCAAACACACGTACTTTTGAGGGATTAGAAAATCCCATATCATACAATTCAGTATATGTGATTTTACACACACCCGTAGAGGATACCCTTATCTTTGTCCAACTGCCTTTAGACAAAACAGAATTATCCGAATACGAATGGATTGATGCCATTGAAGACAGCACACCTAACAGCCAAAAGAATAATATAAATTTGAGTCTCATTTTGCTAAACATTTAATTCATGTTGTACAGGAAGAATATCATTACTGTTAGAATCAAATACTATAACCATACCCTTTTCTTCCAACATACAAATAACGTTATATTTTCGGTCTTATTGTCTATATCTAATTAAAATTGACATCCGTCAACGATTTTAAAATTAAACATTGAAATAATTTATTCCACCTTAAAATCAAACATCTTACGGCCTTTCAAATAGCCTTCCAAACGGTCTCCTATTTTAACGGTACCCACACCAACAGGGGTTCCTGTGAAGATCAAATCGCCCATCTTTAAGGTAAAGAAGCGGCTAACATAAGCTATTATCGTATCTATATTGAAAATCATATCAGCCGTAGTTCCCTGCTGAACCGTTTTTCCATTTAAATCCAAGGAGAAAGGAAGTGCATTCAAATCACCAAGTTCCTCTTTGGGTATAAACTCACTGATAGGCGCTGAATTATCAAAGCCTTTACAAAGTTCCCAAGGATTGCCTGTCTCCTTAAATTTACGTTGTAAATCTCTGGCTGTAAAATCGATACCCATTCCAACCGTATCATAATAGCGCGAAGCAAACTTTTCAGAAATGTTTTTTCCCATCTTACAGATATGGAAAACCACCTCTGTTTCATACTGCACATCTTCCGAGAAATCAGGCAAATAAAACGATTTGTTTTCACGTAACAAAGCCGTATCGGGCTTCATGAAAATGACTGGTTCTTTTGGAAGTTCCTTATATGAAAGCTCTTTATTATGCTCAGCATAATTCCATCCTACTGCTATTATTTTCATCTCTTAATATCCAAATTGACATGAAAACATGCTCTATCACAATGAATCAAAAACACATTTTCACAGGTAATACATAAAACAATACAAAGGTAAATAATTTTTGTATTTTTGCACCGATGTAACATCAAACATACATAAGATGCAAACAACAGACTGGAAAGACAGGCTGAATTCATTAGCCAACTCATCTTCAGAGATGAAAGAAGAGATAGAGAAAATAAGAACAGAAGAGAAACTTCAAGAGCCCAAAATGGTGAAACAGCACCTTCGCCTGGAGTTGGATAAATCAGGAAGGAAAGGCAAACAAGCCACCCTGATTACCGGATTTGAAGGCGATGAAGAGGAATTGAAAAAATTTGCTGCCGAATTGAAAAAAGTATGCGGTGTAGGCGGTTCTACTAGAGACGGAGAGATTCTTATCCAAGGAGATCTTCGCAAAAAACTGGCTGATATGCTTACTGCGCAAGGCCATAAAGTAAAGGTGTGCTAAGCATTAAAGACTACGAATCAAACAAATGAAAACGAATTTCTTTTAATCACGAATTACATCAATCACCCTATTTAAACAGGGTTGAATCAAACAAAAAGGGGTTGTGCCAAGCATTGACACAACCCCTTTGTTTTCTAAATTCAATTTCAAATTCTATTTTTCCAACTCTTTTGAAATCAATTCATCAGCCACATGTACGCAGTTAGCACATGAACTCGCCTTATTTCCTTTAATGTCTGCACATTTTATATATGAAACATGAGCCTTGAAGGCATCATCCAGATGATCTTTGCCGATTTTATCCATCAAATAATTAGCAGCAAATAAGGCTCCACACTTACCGTCTTTTGCACGTCCGCCACCCCAAGCACGGAATTCTGCTATCGTTTCATCAGAGATCGAGAAATCTTTCTGAAAACCTTTTAAAACAGACTGCGCACAATTTAACTTTTCGGGTTCTGCATGAAAATATGTCTCTGATTTTCTTCTTTCGTTTTCCATATTCTATATTCTATATTCTATATTCTTAAAATTATACTATAAAAACATTTTACACCAGTTATCAAAACGAGCTACCGTTTCTGGTCCATATTTTTCAAGTTTGAAACGAGCCGTCTTAAGGCTTCTCTCTTCACCCAAATGAGTTTTTGAGAAAAATTTATCCGCAAAACAGATAATCTGCTCCTCTATTGAGATGGGTAACATATTTCTACAAGGAAGCGGCAACTCTTCCTTCTCAATATAAGCCAATGACAAACCTGTACCAGTATGGCGTTCGCACACCATGGCATGTAAAGGATAGCCCTCCCTCATCAGGATGGCAGAACCTAAATAGCCGTGACAGATATATGCATTTGTACCATCGCAAAAGATATCCGGAGCAAAAGTTTGGGAAACACCGATGTCGTGAAGCATCGCAGCCTCTTCTATAAAAACAAGATCCGGATGAAGGTCCAATCTGTTTTTAGCCAACATCAAAGCCTTATTGGCAACGTCATGCGAATGCTCCACCAAAATCTTATAGAGATCGCTGTTGACATCATAATATTTGTTTAAAATATCAAAAGGGTTCATTTTATATCTGATTAATAATCTAAATACAAAGAAAACGAAAATCAGCGTAAGAATCAAAAAAATTGAATTAATGAAAAATAAACATTGGCCACAGAAATGCAAAATAAAGTCAAATGACACAACTCTCTATCAAAAAAAAAGATATTTTTGCCACTGATCTTTTTCCTTTCTTATAAGGGATTGGTTTCTTAATTTTTTGTCAGAAATAAAATGAACTTAGTCGACACCCACTCACATATTTACGGAGAAGAATTCGCCGAAGACAGAGCAGAAGTCATCGAGAGATTAAAAGCCAATCACGTAACGAGAGTCTATTTTCCAAACATAGACAGCACCAGCATCGAAGACATGCACAAGATGGAGGCAATGGAACCAGATCTGTTCAGGTGCATGATGGGTCTGCACCCAACCAGCGTCTCTGAAAATTACAAAGAGGAGCTGGACATTGTATCTCAATGGTTAGATAAACGGCAATATGTTGGCATAGGAGAAATAGGAATAGACCTCTATTGGGACGATAAATTCAAGAAGGAACAAATTGAGGTTTTCGAGACCCAAATGCAGATGTCAATAGAGAAAAATCTACCTATTATAATCCATTCGAGAAATGCGTTTGAAGAGATAGTGGCCTCTATTAGGAAATTTCCGAAAGGAAGCTTCAGAGGTATATTTCACAGTTTCGGAGGCACAAAAGAGGAGGCCGAAGTCATCTTCGGGCTCGGTGATTTCAAACTAGGAATTAACGGAATCATCACTTTCAAAAATTCCACATTAGGAAACGTTGTCAAAGAAATACCTAACAATAAAATAGTCTTAGAGACTGATTCTCCATACCTTACACCCGTGCCATTCAGAGGAAAACGAAATGAGAGTTCTTTCATCCTGTATACTGCCCAGAAAATTGCAGAGATAAAAGAATTAAGTGTAGAAATGATTGGCAACATGACAAAAGCAAATGCAGAAGAAGTTTTTTCTCTATGAAAATTTTAAAAATTACTTCGAAATATTTGATTAGAAATAAAAAATTGTAGAAATTTGTTGCCCTAAAGGAAACAATGTGTAGAAACGTGAGATTCGTTCAGCATGGAGAGATGCTCGAGTGGCTGAAGAGGCACGCCTGGAAAGCGTGTATACATCAAAAGTGTATCGCGAGTTCGAATCTCGCTCTCTCCGCAAAACAAAAAACAAATTATTTTAATTAGTAACTAATATCAAAAAAAGAAAATGAAAAAGGTATTTGCAGTTTTAGCAATTTTAGGACTTTTTACATTCGGCATTTCTTCGAATGTTTTAGCTCAAGAGGGTGAAGTTGCTCAAGAAGAGACAGTTCAAAACGAAGCTCCAGCACAAGAGGCAGCACCTGCAGAGGTAGCTCAAGCTCCAGCACAGGCAGCACAAGCAGAAGCAACTCCAGTAGCTGAAGAAGATGGAGGTATGTACAAAGCTTTGAAGATTAAGTTTATCGAGGGTGGTGCTGGTTTCATGGCTAGTATTGCTCTTTGTTTGATTTTCGGTCTTGCACTTTGTATTGAGAGAATTATCTACTTAAGCTTAGCTTCAACTAACTCTAAGAAGATGCTTCAAGATATCGAAGATGCTTTGAATGAGAAAGACACAGAGAAAGCAAAAGAGATTTGCCGTAACACTCGTGGTCCTATCGCTTCTATCTTCTATCAGGGTATCTCTCGTATCGACGAAGGTGCTGACGTTGTTGAGAAGACAGTTGTTTCTTACGGAGGCGTTCAAACTGGTCTTTTGGAAAAGAACATTACTTGGATTGCATTGTTTATCGCACTTGCCCCAATGTTAGGATTCATGGGTACTGTAATCGGTATGATCCAGGCGTTCGATAAGATTCAACAAGTAGGTGATATTTCTGCTACAATCGTTGCAGGAGGTATCAAAGTCGCTTTGTTGACAACAGTGTTCGGATTGATTGTTGCTATGGTTCTTCAAATCTTCTTGAACTTCATTCTTACAAGAATCGAGGCTTTAACTTCAGAAATGGAAGATACTTCAATCTCATTAACTGACATGGTAGTTAAATACCAAGCTCAGAAATAAATTCGTAACACTAAAGTTTAAATAAAAAAACATGCAAAGCTTAAATAAAATACCAACGATAGCATTAGCTATTCTACTAGCCATTTCAATAGTAGTTAGCTTAATGTTCTTCTTCGGTGGGGATGTTGACCCAAATGCTGAGTACCCAGAGCCAAACTTTACAGGCTCATTACTTAATTGGGGCTATATATTATTTGTACTAACAGCTGTTGTAACAATCATATTAGCCATTGCAGGTTTCATCATCAGATTAGGATCGGATTTTAGATCAGCAATCATATCTATATGCGGAATCTCAGCAGTTATAATATTGTTACTTATCACTTACTTTTCAGCTGATGTAACTCCATACGCAAACCTCTCTGAAGATACTGATCAAAGCGAAGTATCTATGAGACTTACAAACATGTGCGTAGTTTCATCATTCATTTTGGCTGGAATTGTAACATTGGTAACATTGCTAGGATTCTTAGTAAAACGTATTAAATAAGCAACAGAAATGGGTAAAAAAAGAGAAGTACAGGAAATCAACGCTAGTTCAATGGCGGACATTGCTTTCTTGTTGCTTATATTCTTTCTAGTCACCACTTCTATGGCAACAGACAAGGGTTTGTTGAGAGTTCTCCCCGCTCCTCTGCCTAAAGACCAAAAGGTCGTAGACGAGGATGTCAAAATCAAGGAGAGAAACGTTCTTCAGATTCTAGTTAACAGCAACGACGAGTTGATGGTTAATGGTCAGCCAATGGAAGTCAGCAGACTAAAAGAGAAAGCAAAAGAGTTTATTGCCAACCCTAACAATTCTGAGGAATTGCCAGAGAAGGAAGTAATCAATGCACCGTTCGTAGGTAATGTAGCCATCACAAAAAACCACGTTATCTCATTGTTGAACGACCGAGGAACCTCATATCAAGTATATCTTTCAGTGCAAAACGAACTTGTCGCTGCATATAATGAATTACGTGACGAGTTCTCTCGTCAAAAGTTCGGTATTTCTCTAACAGATTTAGCTAATAGCGATCCCGAGAAATATGATGTAGTCACAAAGAAGGTTTACTCAATGAAGATATCTGAGGCCGAACCTAAAAATTACGGAAAGGAAGGAGGCAACTAATGGCAAAGTTCAGAAAAGGAGGAGGTAAAAAACTAAACGCTATCAGTACGGCTTCATTGCCTGATATCGTGTTCATGCTATTGTTCTTCTTCATGACAACAACAACCATGAAGGAAGTAACTCTTAAAGTGAATCAGAAGATGCCAGAGGCTACCGAGCTCACAAAAATGGAAAAGAAATCTTTGGTTAAATTCATCTATATTGGAAAACCAAAGAAAGAATTCCAAAAAGCAATGGGTACAGGTTCGAGAATTCAGTTGGACGATGCTTTCGCCAACGATCCATTTGAAGTTGAGCAATACATTTCGCGTGAAAGAGCTTCCATGAAGGAAGAGGATCAAGGTCAAATGATTGTTTCACTGAAGATCGACAAGGACACTAAGATGGGTATTGTAACTGACGTTAAACAAGCATTGAGAAATGCTTACGCTCTTAAGATCAGCTACACGGCTACTCAAAGAGTAAACAAGTACAATTAATCTCCTATCCGAGAATATAGAAAAAGGCTGCATCTTTACGATGCAGCCTTTTTTGTTTTTGTATTGTCACGTCCTGAAATAGCGTTACAACAAAAAAGTAACGAATATGAAAGGAAAAGAAAGACAGTACGTTAGACGTTCACAAAAAGACGGATCAGCGGATAGGTGGGGTTGGTATAGCGACAAGAATCCCCAGATTCAAGAATAAAGTTTGGCAAGCCTGTACATGAAAAACTTCACGTCTGCCACGCCCCTGAACTGTGTTCGGAAAG
>JALNVE010000040.1 GCA_023227695.1 Paludibacteraceae bacterium | reverse complement strand
CCCTTCCATTCTCAATTCCGTTCTACGGAGACCACGTTAGTTTGTTCTGTTTGTTGATGACCGTTACAAACATTATCTATACGAAGGTAAACATGAGCATGACAGATACGGGTTCGCAACAGATGCCAATGATGAAGTACATGATGTATTTAATGCCAGTTTTCTTCTTGTTCATCTTCAACGACTACGCATCAGGTCTTAGCTACTACTATTTCATATCCTTGTTGATCACGATTATCCAAACTTTTGCTATTCGTCGTTTTGTTGACGAGGATAAGTTGTTGCAAAAAATCCATGAGAACAGAAAGAAGCCTCAGAAGAAGAGCTCTTGGATGCAACGTTTGGAAGATCTTCAAAAACAAGCTCAGGAGCAGCAGAACATGCAGAAAAAGAAATAATTTTTTAAATATCAGAATAGAAAAGGGTCGGAATTTTTCGACCCTTTTTTATATTATACCAATTGGTCTAATTATTTTTGCGCCCATCGGGCGCCTTTTCTTGGTTAAAAAACAATCTTCCTCTTAACCTTTCCTCCTCTTTTTATACTTTTGCATAAAATTAGTTGTGATGCTGTTATTAGTTTCGCTGTATGTTTTGTTGCTTTTGTTTGTCTCTTTTCTAACGGGAAGAAAACAAAGCAATGCCGATTATTTTTCAGGTTCTAGGAAGTCTCCATGGTATGTCGTGGCTTTCGGAATGATAGGTGCTACGATATCAGGCGTGACGTTTGTCTCCGTTCCTGGATGGGTCCGTTCCATTGATTTTACCTATATACAGATGTGTATCGGTTTTTTCTTCGGCTATTTGGTTGTGGTATATATTCTTCTTCCTCTTTATTATAGGTTAAATCTTACCAGTATTTATGGTTATTTGGAGATCCGATTTGGCATTAGGGCAAGGCAAACAGGTGCGGCATTTTTCATTTTATCGAAGTTGGTAAGCTCTGCGGCTAAACTCTACGTTGTAGTGCTGGTCTTGCAGCAGTTTATTTTTGAAGAGATGAATTTACCATTCTATGCAACCACCATCTTTGTCCTTTTTGTGATTTGGCTATATACCTACCGAAGCGGCATCCGTACCATTGTTTGGACCGACTTTATTCAGACATTCTTCCTTCTTTTAGCTCTTCTTTTACTGATAGTGGAGGCAATGACCTTGTTGGATTTCAATATAGGGGAGGCCGTGACTGCTGTTGCTCAAAGCGATTATTCCCAAATGTTTGTTTTTGACGATTGGCATAGCCGTCAGAATTTCTTCAAACAGTTTTTCAGCGGTGTGTTCGTTGTGGTTGTCATGACAGGTTTGGATCAGGATATAATGCAGAAGAATCTTTCTTGCAAGAACCTGCGTTTATCTCGAAAAAATATGTTGTCGTATGGCTTTTCTTTCATTCCTGTAAATATGCTTTTTCTGGCGTTGGGTGTGCTTATTATTCTCTATTTTAATCAGATAGGAGTGGCCTTGCCAACATCTGGCGATAAATTGCTGCCGTTTTTTGCCTCTCAAACGGGCACTTTTACGATAGGCTGTTTTATCATTGGTATGATAGCTTCGGCATTCTCAAGTGCTGATTCTGCATTGACCTCTTTGGCAACATCTTTTACCTTAGATATATTGCGCATGGAAAACGGAGATGAGCGTACAGTAAGAACCTACAGAAAGCTATTACATACTCTTTTCTCTGGTTTAATGGTGTTACTAGTTCTTGTGTTCCATTCTTTGGAGGGTAGTAGTGCTATTGATATGATTTATACGATTGTCTCTTATATGTATGGACCGTTGTTAGGTTTGTTTGCGTTTGGCCTCTTTACCAAATGGTTTATCCGTACCTCGTGGATTCCTTTTGTAGCAATCTTAGCGCCATCTCTGACTTATGGTCTGAACGCTCTCCTTGTTAACGCTTATGGTTATAGCATGGGTTATGAAATGCTGATTGTTAACGGTGGACTCATGTTCCTCGGTCTCTTTCTGTTTCGCAAAAAATCTCTCACCAATTTACCCGCCTAGCGTTTAGCCAGGCAGTGCGTCACACTTCCTCAGGCGTCAGCCTAAACTATTAATCCCAATCGGACTAATCAAAAAGAGTTGCATGCCTTTTCTTATTTCAAACTTAATATGGTAACTTTGTACTTTGATTAGATAAGTTTACTTATGGAGGTAGAAAAGAATTCAGTAAAAGCATGGCTGTTGGCTGCTCGTCCGAAGACATTGGCCGCAGCAGTCGCTCCTGTAATGGTAGGTTCTTCTTTGGCCTACTATTTCGGTTCGTTCAAACTTATTCCGGCATTGGCATGTCTCTTTTTTGCGGTGATGATGCAGATTGCCGCAAATCTAATCAATGATCTTTATGATTTTTTGAAGGGAAGCGACGGCGAAAACCGTTTAGGTCCAAAACGTGCAACTGCGCAAGGTTGGATTGACCCGAAAAGTATGAAGAGGGGTATCGGTGTTGTCGTTGCTCTTGCCTCTTTGGTAGGCTGTATTCTGATTTATTATGCGGGCTATGAGATAATTCTCGTTGGCTGCTTCTGCGTTGTTTTTGCCTATTTCTATACCTCAGGGCCCTATCCTTTGGCTTATAATGGTTTGGGCGATGTCGCCGTTGTCCTCTTTTTTGGCTTGATAGCCGTAGGCTTTACCTGCTACGTTCAGCTATTGGCTTGGCCTTGGTTGGTGACGGTTGTCGGCATTACAACGGGTATGGTGGTCAATACGCTGCTTATTTTGAATAATTATCGTGATAGAGATACTGATAAGCTATCAGGAAAACGGACTATCATCGTTCTCCTTGGAGAAAAGTTCGGTAGACACTTGTATTTCTTGTCAGGATTGATAGCTGTTGTGGTTGCTTATATTTCATTGGTTTATGAGGAGGCTGCCAATGTGGAGATTTTTAGATCATCATCTATCTCATTTTCGATTTCATTCCCAATGATTTACATATTATTCCATTGTTTAACTTGGCGTAAAATTTGTCAGATCCGTGAGGGCGAAAGACTCAATTCCCTTATAGGAGAGACTTCTCGTAATATGTTGATATTTTCAGTATTGCTTTCTGTCAGTTTAATTGTATTATGCAGATAGAGGATTTCCTGTCATTGTGTGTTTCGAAACAGGTACCTTTCTTCTGTTACCGATTGCCGGAAGAAAAAGGGCTTAGGATAGGGGTGCAGCGCTCTTCGGAGTTGCTGTCGTTCTCTTCTGTCTCGGCTTTGTCCTGCTTGGAAAATCAATGCGGCTTTCTCGTTGCACCCTTTGACCTGACTTCTGAAAACAAGATATATTTTATCCAATCTGATATTTTGATAGACGACGAAGTTCCTTCCTATGCAGTTGAGTATCTCTCTTCTTTTCCCCAAAAAAGTTTCGATAACGATTTGATTCAAAACTTGAGCTCTCAGAAGAAAGACGATTACGTCGCTTCTGTGGTTCGACTTGTTGACGAAATAAAAAAGGGTGAGGCAAACAAGGTGGTCTATTCCCGAATGGTGCCGTTTGAGGTTCCTTCGTTGAAAGACAAACTGCCGAAGGTCTTTTCTGAAATGTTGGAAAAATACAAGGATGCTTACCTTTTTTGGTTCAACATTCCAGGTGTTTCTATGTGGATGGGCGCATCGCCCGAACTCTTTCTGCGAAAGAAAGCGGAGAGGGTGGAGACGGTTGCGTTGGCTGGTACGCAGCTCTCTGTAGAAAAGTGGAGTTCAAAGAACAAAGAGGAACAATTATATGTGGAGAATTTTATTCGAGAAATATTCACAGCGCAAGGTCTGACAGATATCCGTGTGGATGGTCCGATATCAGTGAAGGCAGGCAACGTCTATCATCTAAAAACGCAGCTTTCCGGACAAATGGAAGATGCTTCTTCTTGGACCGATTTGTTGGAGGCTTTGCATCCTACGCCGGCCGTTTGCGGTTGTCCGAAGGAAAAGGCCAAACCGATAATTCAACGCATGGAGGCTTCAGAAAGAGGCTTTTACTCCGGTTTTCTTGGATTCCTTGACGGAAATGCTAACTTTGAATTTTGTGTCAATCTTCGTTCTATGCGTCTGCTTTCGGATAAGGCTCTGCTTTATGTGGGCGGTGGAATAACGAAAGATTCTGATTGCGAAGAGGAGTGGCGTGAGACGGAGATGAAACTGACTACAATGGCAAACGTCCTTGAGACGGTCAATGCATAATAGTAATAGATATTTATAGCGGTTTTATAAGCCTAAATTTGGAGCAAAAAGAGGTACTTGATGGAAAACTTTTTGCGCCAATAGGAAAGGTTGAGTAAATGTGCCAATACGCCTTGAGGGCTCGCCAAAAGTGGCGTGCTGGATGGCGTAAATAACAGTTTTACCGTTCAAGCGAGGCACGAGCGCGTTTAAAACTGTTTAGCCAGACAGTGTGGCACTTTTGGATGAAGAGCACTCACAGCGGCGGCTCTTTTTGCTTACTTTTTCCAGCTGAAGGGAAAAAGTAAGGTCCGTCCGACGAGGACATATATATAGTATTTTACGTATAATTGCGGAAAATCATAATAGATTTCAATATGATAACGACAGATAAGAAGATAGTTCGAACATTGGTCGACTTATGCGTGGCTCATGGTGTGGAGAATGTGGTTCTTTCGCCAGGTTCACGTAATGCGCCGTTGTCCATAGCCTTCAATCGTGAAAGTAAGATGACTTGCCGCGTCATTGTAGACGAGCGCAGTGCCGCCTTCTTTGCCTTGGGCTTGGCTCTGAGTTCTAACAAACCTGTCGTAGTGGTCTGTACTTCTGGTACCGCTCTTCTCAATCTTGCGCCGGCAGTGGCAGAGGCTTATTATCAAAAAGTTCCTTTGATTGTGGTTTCGGCCGATCGTCCTTTGGAGTGGATTGACCAAAACGACAGTCAGACCATCCGTCAGTCTGGTGCTCTGTCCAACTTCGTGAAACGAAGCTACCAGCTACCTATGAATGAAGATGCAGATGCTCTTTGGTACGCCAATCGCATCATCAATGATGCCTTGATAACAGCCGTATCAGGTCGTAAAGCTCCCGTTCATATCAATGTGCCGTTGAGCGAACCGCTTTGCAATACGGTCGACTCTGCCGACGAACAGCGTGTTGTGCGCCACGTTGAACCTCAAAGTACAACGATGGTAGACGAGTCATTGCTTAACCGTTACGCTTCTCAATTCAACTCTTGTCAAAAGGTGATGATCCTTTCTGGCTTTATGCGTGATGTAGAGCCTTTGCGAGAGTTGGTGCGTTGTTATGCTGATATCCCTTCAGTATCCGTTGTGACGGAACCAATCTCCAATGTTTTCTCCGAGAAGACCCTAAATTCACCCGAGCTTTTCTTCTCTTATATCATAAATTATGAAGAGCCCGAGAATTTTGTTCCAGATTTGTTGATCACGATGGGAGGAGCAATCGTCTCAAAATCGGCAAAGATTTTTTTAAGAAACAATCCGCCAAAATTCCATTGGCATATTAGCGAGGAGGAGTGGACCATCGATACCTTCCAATGTCTTACAGACAGAATGGATGTTGATCCATTTTTATTTTTGACTCAACTAAAGACGAAGACAACTTCCGTCGAATCATCTTATTCCGATTTCTGCAAAAATAGCTATCATGCAGCCACAGCCGCACAGCAACTAGATTTAGAGGAAGTAAAGTGGTCCGATTTGAAGGTTTTGTCCCTTCTGTTGCCGCAACTGCCACAAAATACAGCCTTGCACCTAAGCAATGGCCTAAGCGTCCGTACAGCACAGCGTTTGCCTTTGAGATCTGATTTACGTCTCTATTCCAACCGTGGTACCAGTGGAATTGATGGTGCTACCTCTACTGCCGTGGGCTTCTCTTGCCATTATGCAGGAAAAACCATCTTGATAACCGGTGATATCAGCTTTTTGTATGATAGCAATGGCTTATGGAATAATTATTTGTCAGGTAAATTTGCCGTTGTGGTCATAAATAATGGTGGTGGATCCATCTTTAAAAGGTTGAAAGGACCATCTTCCGTTCCTGAATTGAACGACTATTTTGTAACACCACATCACGTTGATTTGCAAAAAATGGCAGATCTCTACGGCTTGAAATTCATCAAAGCTACCAACCAATCATCGCTGACCTCTGTTCTCTCAGATTTTCTCTCTGAACAGAATTCTCCATCCCTTCTCGAAATTCTCTGCTAGCTTTATTGGCGTATGGTCGTTTTATTTGTTATTTCATCCCTATAACTTACATAAGGGAATTTTTCTTCATTTCAACAAATCCGGTCTCAACTTTTTCGTCCTCTCCAACGCTTGTTCATATTCCCATTCATTAATTTTCCTTTCATTACCTGAAAGTAAAATCTCTGGCACCTTCCATCCCTTATACTCAGCCGGCCTAGTATAAACTGGCGGTGCCAATAAATCATCTTGGAAAGAGTCTGATAGCGCAGACTGTTCATCAGTCATAGCCCCAGGTATAAGCCTTACAATTGCATCCGTCATAATGCAGGCAGCAAGTTCACCACCTGTCAGAACGAAGTCTCCTACTGAAATCTCTTTTGTAATAAGGTGCTCACGAATTCTTTGGTCAATCCCTTTATAATGTCCGCAAAGAACAACGATGTTGTTATAAAGAGACATCGAGTTTGCCATCTTTTGGTTAAACATCTCTCCGTCTGGCGAAGTGTAGATGATCTCATCATATTCTCGTTCGCTCTTCAATTTTTCCAATAGTCGGTCAATAGGTTCGATTTGCATCACCATACCTGCACTGAATCCGAAAGCATAGTCATCCACTTTCTTGTGTTTGTCAAGTGTATAATCACGTATGTTGTGTATGTGTATATCCACAAGACCTTTTGCCTGAGCCCTCTTTAAAATGGAGTGGTTCAGCGGACTTTCCAATAATTCCGGAACAACTGAAAGAATGTCGATGCGCATCTTCTGTATTTTTTGTTATCTGTTGTCTTATCCTGCAATGTTTCTCCGTAGAGACGGGGCGTGCCCCGTCTATCTCTATAACGTGCCCCGTCTGTTATAAAGCGTGCCCTGTCCCTTCAGACGAGGCATCTCTATTGCTTTTTTCTTCTAGAATTCCGAAGAGAAATGGAATCTGATCTTAGGAAAGTCAGACTGAGCCATTTGAAGGATATAACCAGAATCGGCCAAGAAAACATTGCGTCCCTCTTTATCGATAGCCATGTACTGATATTTTCTCTTCTTGAAATTTTCCATCTCTTCTGGGTCGTCGCTCTCTACCCAACAAGCCTTGTAAAGGCTAATAGGCTCCCAACGGCATTGTGCGTTGTACTCGTGAAGCAGACGGTATTGGATAACCTCGAACTGAAGTTGTCCTACCGTTCCGATAATTTTTCTTCCGTTGAATTGGTTGATGAACAACTGGGCTACACCCTCGTCCATTAACTGCTCAATGCCCTTGTTCAGCTGTTTAGCCTTCATAGGGTCATCGTTCTCAATGTATTTGAACATCTCAGGAGAGAAACTTGGAAGACCCTTGAAGTGAATCATCTCTCCGGAAGTCAATGTGTCTCCGATTTTGAAAGTTCCACCGTTATCTGGCAATCCCACGATATCGCCTGGCCAAGCCTCGTCCACAGTCTCTTTCTTCTGTGCCATAAAGGCTGTCGGACTAGAGAACTTCATCAATTTATTGAAACGAACGTGCTTGTAGTTCACGTTACGCTCAAACTTACCTGAACAAAGCTTTACGAATGCGATACAGCTTCTGTGGTTAGGATCCATGTTTGCGTGGATCTTAAATACGAAACCTGAGAAAGCTTCCTCTTCAGGCTTGATCACACGTTCAGCTGCTTGGGTTGGCTGCGGACATGGAGCAATTTTGCAGAAACAGTCCAGCAACTCTTTTACACCAAAGTTATTTAAGGCACTTCCGAAGAATACAGGAGCAACTTTTGCTGCCATATAATCGTCAATGTTAAATTCGGAGTAAACTCCTTCGATGAGTTCCAAATCGTTTCGGATTTGTAGTGCATCCTCTTCGCCGATGTGTTTCTCTAACTCTGGGTTGTTGATGTCATCAAACTCTATAGATTCAGTGATGATTTGTTTGTTCGGCTTATATAGATCCAACTTGTGTTGGAAAAGATTATAGACACCTTTGAATTTGTCACCTTGGTTGATAGGCCAGGAGAGTGGTCGTACGTTGATGTTCAACTCCTTCTCCAGCTCGTCCATCAAATCGAATGGTTTGTTACCGTTACGGTCCATCTTGTTGACGAAGACAATTACAGGCGTATTTCTCATACGGCACACGTTCATCAGCTTACGGGTCTGCGTCTCAACACCTTTGGCACAGTCCACCACAATGATTACGCTATCTACCGCTGTCAGTGTACGGAATGTATCTTCCTGGAAGTCTTGGTGACCTGGAGTATCCAAAATGTTGATTTTGTATCCGTCATAATCGAATGCCATTACTGAAGTGGCAACGGATATACCTCTTTGTTTCTCGATCTCCATCCAGTCTGAAGTGGCCGTCTTCTTGATCTTGTTTGATTTTACGGCACCAGCAATGTGTATGGCACCTCCAAAAAGCAATAGCTTTTCTGTCAATGTGGTTTTACCCGCATCCGGGTGGCTGATAACCGCAAATGTGCGTCTTCTCTTTATTTCGTCAATTAGTCCCATCGAATATAATTTGTCTGCAAAAGTAGTTATTTCTAGACATTTTGCCAAATATCCCGCCATCTCGTTTTCTTCCTATCCCCATCCTCCTTTTCTCCCTTTTTCTCTTCCATCTCTTTTAATTTAATCCCCTAAATTTCATTTATAACTACAAAATCCCTAATTTTGCATCTCGTAAAAAAGTTTTTGATTGGACTTGTAATAATTTATAATAATATGAGTAAAGAGAAAAAAGCAAACTTAGAAACGCTTTGCGTTCAAGCCGGTTGGACTCCTAAAAAAGGAGAATCTAGAGTTTTGCCCATCTATCAGAGTACGACTTTTAAATACGATAATACAGAGCAAATGGCAGATTTGTTCGATTTGAAGGCCGACGGTTATTTCTATACCCGTTTGCAGAATCCAACAAACGACGCTGTTGCTGCTAAAATCACAGCATTGGAAGGTGGTGTAGCTGGTATGTTAACTTCATCAGGTCAAGCTGCTAACTTTTACGCAGTATTCAATATCTGTGAGGCGGGTGATCATTTTGTCAGTGCTGCTTCTATCTATGGTGGCACTTTCAATCTTTTTTCTGTAACCATGAAGAAGTTGGGCATCGATGTTACATTTGTTGACCAAGATGCTTCGGAAGAGGAGTTGGCAAAGGCTTTCCGTCCTAATACAAAGTGTGTTTTTGCAGAGACTGTTGCAAACCCAGTATTGAGCGTGCTTGATATTGAGAAGTTTGCTCGTTTGGCTCACTCTCATGGGGTTCCTTTGATCGTTGATAATACATTCCCAACACCAATCAACTGTCGTCCATTCGAGTTTGGTGCAGATATAGTTACTCACTCTACATCTAAGTACATGGACGGTCATGCAACTAGCGTAGGTGGTTGTATCGTTGATAGTGGTAACTTTGATTGGGATGCTAATGCAGATAATTTTCCTGGTATGACAAAACCAGATCCATCTTACCATGGATTGGCTTACAGCAAGGCATTCGGAAAGAAGGGTTATATTGTAAAGGCTACTGCTCAGTTGATGCGTGACTTCGGTTCAATCCCTTCTCCTCACAATGCATTCCTTTTGAACCTTGGTTTGGAGACTTTGCATTTGAGAGTTCCTCGCCACTGTGAGAATGCTCAGAAAATTGCTGAATATTTGGAGAAAAACGACAAGGTAGCTTGGGTTAACTATAGCGGCTTGAAGTCAAATAAATATTACGAGTTGGCACAGAAGCAGTTCCGAAACGGAGCTTCTTGTGGTGTTGTAACCTTCGGTTTGAAGGGTGGTAGAGACGAATCTATCAAGTTTATGGATAACTTGAAGTTGGCTTGCATCGTTACCCACGTAGCTGATGCTCGTACAAGTGTGCTTCATCCAGCTAGCCACACTCACCGTCAGCTTACTGATGAGCAGTTGCTAGAGGCTGGCGTACGTCCAGACTTGATCCGTTTCTCTGTTGGTATTGAGAATGTTGATGATATCATTGCCGACATTGAGCAAGCTTTGAATAAATAATTTAGAATAATTGTATAGAAGGAAGTTTCTTTTTTGGGGAACTTCCTTCCATTTTATAGAACGAGAGATAAAGTAAGGTATGGACTTAATCACGATCATATTATTGGCGGTTGCTTTGGCGATGGATTGTTTTGCGGTCTCTTTGGCCAATGGTATTGCGTTAAAGCAGTTCCGCCTTTCTCCAGTTCTGAAGATGGCTTTCCTTTTCGGACTATTTCAGGGAATGATGCCTGTCTTCGGTTGGTTGTTGGGTCTAGGTTTTAAGTCTATCGTTGAGCAGTGGGACCATTGGATTGCATTGATCATTTTGGTATGTTTAGGAGGGAAAATGATTTATGAATCCCTTACGGAAAAAGAAGACGAAGTGGAATCTTCACCCGCTTTAGGATGGAAAAGCTTGGTTTTCTTAGCTATTGCCACAAGTATTGACGCTTTAGCAACCGGCTTGATGTTTGTCTCTTGTTCAGAAGTATTCCTATTAGCTGTCATTATAATAGGTGTAGTTAGTTTTATCTTCTCGTTTGCGGGTAATTCATTAGGCATTTTCTTTGGAAAACGTTTTAACTTCAAAGTTGAAATTTTGGGCGGAATTGTTCTCATTGGCATCGGCATTAAAATTTTTCTTGAACATACCCTCGACTGTTAATACTTAACGTTTTTTCCTTTACCCGCTTGCCATTTCTCGTATCTACTCTTTTGATTTAATTTTTAAAATATGAATCTAAAATCTTTAAATCCAATAAACCTTTGGCATCGTCTCCAAACCGACGAAGATCTTAGGCGGAAAATATACATTATTGTGTTTGAGTCAGACACCCCAGCCGGAAAAATGTTTGACATCCTTCTTATTGGTTGTATCCTATTAAGCGTTCTTGTCATTATTTTAGAGAGTCTACTGCCAATCTCTTTTGCACCCTATCTTCATGTCTTGGAGTGGGTTTTCACCATCTTCTTCTCCATAGAGTATATCCTAAGAATATATTGTTTAAAAGAACCCAAGAAATATATCTTCAGCTTCTTCGGAGTTGTTGATTTGGTATCCACGCTGCCAACCTATTTAAGTGTTTTTTTCGGAGGAGCCCATAGCTTGCTAATTATTAGAGTTTTCCGTTTAATCCGTGTTTTCCGTATCTTTAGATTGTTCGATTTTCTTTCAGAAGGGCACATACTCTTACTCTCTTTAAAGGAGAGTAGTCGTAAAATCGTAGTCTTTTTTTTATTTGTAGTTCTGTTGGTCGTCTCTGTCGGTACCATTATGTATTTGATAGAAAGTTCAGAACCAAACTCTGCATTTACCAGTATTCCGAAAGGAATTTATTGGGCCGTAGTAACTATGACAACTGTAGGTTATGGTGACATAACTCCTGTAACCCCGTTCGGCCAGTTCCTTTCGGTCGTAGTTATGCTGTTAGGTTACACTATCTTGGCTGTTCCTACAGGAATTTTTTCTGCATCCATCATGAATCAGCATAAAAGAAACGAGGCAATTCCATGTCCTCACTGTCACAAAACAGGACATGATGTCGATTCCGAATTCTGTAAATTCTGTGGCGGCCTTCTCCGCGAAGAAGTAACGGAAGAAATCACAGATTCCATTACCCAAGAAGGAGAAATAAAGTGATTCGTCATTTTATTTCTTCTCCATTTCTTTTCTCCTTTCGTCTATGTATACGTGTGTTCTCCTCATAACAGTTCTCCAACTGGCTATTGTTTTCTTGTTATAATCTTTATCCTGCTATAACTCTAAAATCACCGTTTCAGTCTATCCGTCTTTCTATTGACCATCTGCCTCTTTAGCCTTTTTTGTTATCTCCGTTTCTCCCTATTCAGCCTGATTTTCCTCTTTTTTCTCAAAAAAAATCCTTATCTTCGTCTCTCAAAATAGAACACATGCAGTCACCATCACGTCAATTACCCATAAAGAGTGCCTATAACTTCAGAGATTTAGGCGGTTATATAGGAGCGGAGGGACGTCCTGTTAAATGGCGTACCCTTTTGCGTGCCAGCGATTTTAATGAGTTGGCAGATGATGATGCAGCATATTTAGCCTCTATTCCTGTAAAAACCATCATTGATTTTCGCGCACATGAGGAGTTTCTCCACTTGCCTGATAAAACAATATCGAGTGTAGAACACATCTATAATCTTAGTATAGATGCTGGAAATCTTGTTCCCAGTTTGAAAGCTCTTGTTGATGATCCCACTTTGCTAGAAGACGAGCGTTTTGCTTTTGCTTTGGATATGATGTTTGACATGTACCGCAAGCTGGCAACTCAGTACGACGAGGTTTTCCGTCAGTTCTTCGAAATTCTCCAACGTGATGATGAGCAACCCGTTCTTTTTCATTGCTCGGCAGGAAAGGATAGGACAGGGTTGGCCTCTGCCTTGATTCTCTCAGCATTAGGTGTTGATCGCGAAACTATTTTTACAGATTACCTCATGACCAACCAAACCCTTCAGGGTAAGTATGATCATTTTGATTATATAGGAAGCATATCTTTGTTGTTTAAGTCTGTTCGTCGCGACTTTCTAGAGACAGCCTTTGCTGAAATAGAAAAGAAACATGGCTCACTTGAGCAATATCTCACCAATACGCTTTCCGTCGATCTGTCTCTCATGCGCACCAAATATCTCCAATGATTTTTCCATTCGTTTAGAGGACTGAACGTTCACTAAGGAATTAGTAAAATCACATGTCTGTGCCAAGTGTTTATACTAACAAACCCTTGTTTCTGAATTTTGTTGACGAAAAATAAATAGTGCTAATTAGTGGTGAAAAAACTGTCTATGCACTTTTCAATTGATCGTTTTCGTCTTGTTATTTCGTTCTTCTTTTTTTTTCTGCGTATCTGTTTTCCTAAAGTCCCAATCCTTCAGTCTCTATATTGTAATTGTTTCACTTTCCTTCCTTATTCCCAAATATTTAGACGTATGTCAATATAAATTTTAATAAAAATTGTTGACAGAAAAGAAAAAAGTATGTAGATTTGCCACAAGGAATATGTAAAATGTATTCTTGTGTACTGGTTAAATAGGGTGTTTAAAGCATTTTGTTTTAGTTCTGATCCCGCATAACTTGCTCATGTAGTGAGAGTCGTGAAGAGTAATCCTCGTTTTGGAACACTTTTTGTGATAGGGATTATATGGTGGTTTAATTAAGAAAAGATTTTATTAACTAATAGATTTTTAAATTTAAAATGGGAAACATGAAAAGAATTTTATTCCTTTTGATGGTTGCATTTGCTTGTATTCAGGCAAATGCAGCAGAAGATTTCTCTTCGAATAACTACATTGAAAAATATGGTCGTTTGAAGTTGGTAGGAAATCAGCTTTCTGATGAGAAAGGTAATGCTGTTCAGTTGAAGGGTTGGTCTTCATTTGGTTGGCAGAATAACTGGGGAGATTGTCACTCTGATGCTGCTTTGGATCAGATGAAAGCATGGGGTGCCAATGTTTATCGTGGTGCTATGTATGTAGCTGAAGGTGGATATAATAGCAATCCTTCTGGTTTTACTCAAATAACAAAGGACTTGATTGACAAAACAGCTGCACGTGGTATGTATTACCTTTGTGATTGGCACATATTGACTCCTGGTGATCCGTTGAGTGGTGATTATTCTCAATTCAACACTTACTTTACTGAAATTACAAATTATGTAAAGTCAAAGGGTTACAAACATGTGATGTATGAGATCTGTAATGAACCAAATGGTGTGTCTTGGGATAGAATTAAGCAATATGCAAATCAGGTATTGCCTACAATTCAAAACAATGACCCAGGAGCTGTCGTTGTTGTGGGAACACCTCAATGGGACCAGAATTTAGGTGATGCAGTATCGTCTCCTATTACTGGATACAATAATTTGCATATTATGTATGCATTCCACTTCTATTCTTGCTCTCACTATCAGTTCCTTTCTACTTTGGATAATGCATCAAAGTCTATTCCTCTATTTATTTCAGAATGGGGTATTGCCGATTTCTCTGGAGGAGAAGGAACAAGAACTGTAGCTGATGTTTGTGTATCAAATGCAAAAACATTGATTAATCAGTATGCTAATGGTGGAAACCAAGGAAAACAAAAAATTAGTTGGTGTGCTTGGTCTTTTGGAGAGAAAAATGAGCAGGCTTCTGCAGTGACATCTTGTGGTACTTTGACTCCATCAGCAACAGGATTAGAGGTTATTTCATTAATGGGAGGTAATGGATCTATAGTTTTGCCTCAAACCGGTTGTTATGAGGGAGAATGTCAGGCAATCCCTGGTATTATAGATTTAGGTAAGTATGATAATAATCCAGATCCAAATGCTCCTGAAATCGCAACAGGTGAGGGTGTTACTTATCATGAGGAAAACACTGTGGCTGATGAGGTGAATGACAGATCAACTTGTAATGGCGCATACAAATGGGGTGGTGCTGATTATAATTTCAGAATTAACGAGTGTGTAGACGCTTCAGCTTGTTATGGTTTGACAAATACTGAAGGATGGCATAATTTGGGTTATATTGAACCAGGAGAGTGGACTCTATATACAGTGACTGTAACAGAGCCAGGTTACTATTCTGTATCAGCTCTTTGTAATCCTACAACAAAACAAAATCTAAGTATTACTTCTTACACTTATTGCTGCAACCTATTGGTTGATTTAGACACTAAAAAAGAAGTTACAGATATGTCATTTTACTCATCAATGTCTGGTAAATATGCTGGAGAAGAATGGAAACATTGGGCATGGGAAAATAATGTAATGGATATTGGTGATGGAAATGCAGATGCATCTTCTACTGTAGTGCTCTTTAAATCAGCTGGTAAACAAACAATCAAAGTTTCATTCTTGGAAGGATTGCCAGATGATGGTTATGCAGCAGCTGGTGACTTAGGTCCTTTGGAATTTACAAAGGTTGAATCTTATTCAGGAGAGGGATTTTCTCCTTGTACTTCTGTGACAGCTCCAACAGTTTCTGCTGAAAATGACGCTGTAGCTATTTATCCAAATCCAAATAATGGTTCTTTCTCTGTATCATTGGATGGAGAGGCTTCTGCTGAATTGGTATTGTCTAGCTATACAGGTCAGGTTGTTTATTCTTCAGTTGTTTTTGCTGATTCAGAAATTAACACAGGTCTAAAAGCTGGCAATTATATTGCTACTATCAAGACAGCTAATTCAGTATATGTAACTAAAATTGCTATTAAGTAATTCGGAAACATATAATTCATATTTTAAGGAGAGAACTAATGTTCTCTCCTTTTTTTTATGGTTTTGATTTTAATGGATCAAATATGAACCCCTTTGTTAGGTTAATTTGGAATTAAGATCCCAAATAGGGGATCAGCGGATAGGTGGG
>JALNVE010000039.1 GCA_023227695.1 Paludibacteraceae bacterium | reverse complement strand
TCTTACTACCGCAAGCTTAAAGCTCATCGGGTAGTCTTTTTGTGAACGTCTAACGTACTGTCTTTCTTTTCCTTTCATATTCGTTACTTTTTTGTTGTAACGCTATTTCAGGACGTGACATACTGAATATAAAAGAGGTATTGTCACCAAAATGCTCAATCCAAAATTGACAGAGTTGACGAACATTTTATCATTAAACTTTCTCGTTATCAACTTTGGTGCAAAGAATATGACCCAGTTGGGAAATATCGTGCAGATGAATAATGGAAACAGCAGAATGAAAAGCAAAATCTGCAAAATCATTCTGCTAATAGAGAAAGGCTTTTCAAAATTCCAATCCCTAATGTTGGCCTTGAGTGTTTTATCCTTGAGTTCCAACGCTTTTTTGCATAGGTTGTTCATCGCTTCGCTGTTACATTCCTTGAATTCGGCCATCTTTTGGATGAACAGCTTGTCTGCTGACAACTTTTCGGGTAATATTTGATGGTTAAATCCCTTTTGAATTGCAAATTTCACTCCATAAGTATTCCTCAAATAGTCCAGAGCCTCGTAGTTTTCAAGGTCTTCAATGTTGAGCATAAGGGTCGAAATTTGCTCGCGAACTTTTTCATTGACCGTCCTTTGAGCCGTTCTTGGTTTTGTTTTAAAAAGTTCATAATAGGGAGCCAGCGAGATTGGGGTTCCATATTTCACCAATTCATCGTGTTGAATGCCTTCGTACTTTGAGTAGTGGTTGCAGACGGGCATGATGAAAACCTCTTTTTCGAAATTATCTTTTTCTGCGGCTTCGAAAGCCATTTTTAAGTAACCAAGAGAGAACTCACCTAACCATCTCTTGTCTTGATGGCCAGCCTCTGGATAAATGCCAACAGTATGACCTTCCATCAAAATTTTTCCAGCAGCTTCGAAAGTGGCGAAGTTGTTATCTAAAGTCTCGCTTCCTTCGTATTCTAGACGAAAGGCCGGGTATAATCCTAAGAAGTGAAGAAATCTGCTTGCAATAGGATTCTTAAAAACATCAGCACGTGCTATGAAGAAAACTTGCCTCTTTTTGAATGATGAGACGATGCAGAGAGGATCGTTCATGCAGTTCTGATGGTTGGATGCAATCAATAGAGGTGTTCCGTTTTCTGGAACATTCTCCTTATTGACCGTATACATATGTCTGTAGAAAAACTTATCGTGGAAAAATTTGACATACATTCTGAATAGTCGGTAAATCCAACTAGGATTGAGTAAATCCTTTTTCCTTTCGATATTATTCCCCATCGCACATTTATTTTTTTATGAGATTGTATAAATAGAGACAATTAATATTATAGTTGTTATCTTCATTAGGTAACAATATGATTTTGTCATCTAATCCCAAACTCACATTATCTTTTATTCCAGTGAAAATGGATGCTAAAATTTTGACATTAATATTATCTCTTACATCGCCTTTTTTTATGCTGTTTTGAATCCCAAAAACCCAAGACTGATAGGTCTCTTCAATGACATAATGCATATAATCTGCAAAATTAGGATTGTGCATGTATGCATGAATGATCAAAGAGGTATAATTGGAGAATTTAGCGTTCGAAATATTTGTCAGCAGAATAGTCTGTTTTATGAATTCGTGCATATCCGTGAAGATCTGAATCAAATCAGGAATAGTGACGATGGATTTATCAATCATACCCAAGTGCTTTTGGAAAATGCTTGTCACATATACATTGATTACTTCATTGAAAAGATCCTCCTTATTACTGAAATGGTAATACAATGTAGCTCTTCCTATATTCAACGATTTTTGCAAAACAGAGATGGATACTCCTTCGTATCCATTTGTTAAGTATTGCTCAAAAGCCTTTTCTGTTATGTAATCTCTTGTACTTTTCATTTACATTGTTCTTGTCGAATGATTGTTCGACAAAAATAATAATTATTCTTATTCTGAAAAAAATCATTATGGTAAATTGAATATCCTATTTCTCGCTTTTTTTGTTAAGTAAAGAACGACAGAGTAAGAATCTGTTTGTTTTCAGTAATTTAAGGTTGTTTTTCTATCGTTTTTACGCATTTGCTGTGGTTGTGTAGTTTCTTCTTTAGACACTAAAGTTTTGTTGAAAGCGATGCAATAGAGTTTTCCTAAACATATACAACGGAAGGATAATCCTCACTTTTTGACTTGTCGAAAAACTTTTTGTCTGTTGATATAAATGCGCTAGGAATCCAATTAGAACTTTATCCTATTTAGATAAAAGCTACTGATTTAATACGATTTCAAAGTTAAGATGTATTCCGCTGCAAATTCATTTGTTCAACGAATATAATAGGAGAAATATGTGACATGAAAAATATACTAAAATAGAATGTTAGGATTATTTTTCAGAAAAGAGATTATAAATATGAGCCATTCTTTATGGTATCCAAAATGTTTTTTACCTTTGTAATCGCTTATTTTTCATTATTATTGTGAGAAATATTTTGTTTGATGTATTTTTATTTTGAAGAAAGTTGATTTAATGGAGACAATCAATCTCTGAACTTTCTGATTATTTCATATAACTGCTTGGTTAAAAGTTTTATATAATACCAAGCAGGACTCAAATTATTGCTTTTAATTTGGATTCTTGTTTTTTTAAAGAAATTTTTAAGGATAAAAGAATCTTATTATAAAAAATAGATTGTAATTCAATATCTTATGTTTATAAAATCGAAATTCATATCAGAACATGTTACAAAACGTAATGAAAGCATGTTCGTTCCAGATATAGAATCAAACAGAGAGAGGTTGACTCAAGAAATTTGCGGAAAAAGTGTGTGTGTGATAGGAGGGGCCGGTTCCATTGGTTCATCATTCATACGAGCATTGTTGCCATTTAAGCCTTCTAAACTTGTGGTAATAGACCTCAATGAAAACGGTTTGGCAGAATTGACTCGTGACTTACGATCTACCTATGAAATGTATGTTCCTGAAGAGTACCGTGCATACACATTAAATTTTTCGGATCCTATTTTTGAACGTATTTTTCGCGAAGAAAAAGGGTTTGATATCGTTGCTAATTTTTCTGCACACAAACATGTACGCTCTGAAAAAGATAAATGGAGCGTGCAAGCCCTTATAGAAAATAACGATGTCAAAGCAAAAAAATTGATGGATCTGTTGTCTGTATATCCGCCTAAACATTTTTTCTGTGTGAGTACAGATAAAGCAGCAAATCCAGTCAACATAATGGGTGCTTCAAAACGTATAATGGAGGATTTGGTTATGGCATATAATCAGAAATTCCCTGTAACTACGGCTCGATTTGCCAATGTAGCATTCTCTAATGGATCTCTTCCTGATGGATGGCAGCATCGTATTGAGAGCAAACAGCCACTTGCTGCGCCAAATGATGTGAAGAGGTATTTTGTAAGTCCAGAAGAGAGCGGTCAGATTTGCATGCTTGCTTGTGTCTTAGGAAAGTCAGGTGAGGTTTTCTTTCCTAAATTAGGAGAGAAACAGATGCTTACATTCTCTGCAATCTGCGATGATTATGTAAAAGCACAAGGACGAGAAAAAAAGAATTTTGCTACGGACGAAGAGGCCAAAAAATTTGCTGCAGAGATGCCTTACGATTCGAATGATTATCCGGTGGTTTATTTCAAAAGCGATACAACAGGAGAAAAACCATTTGAGGAGTTTTATGTGCCAGGAGAACAGATCAATCTGGAACGTTTCAAAAGTCTAGGTGTAATTGAAGAGAGAAAAACCAGACCAATGTCTGAGGTTTCCGCTTTCTTCGATAAAATAGAAAACATCTTTGCTGAACCTAACTTCACAAAAGAGGAGGTGGTAAAAGCAATCAAGGATTTCATTCCAAATTTTGAACACGAAGAAAAGGGTAAAAATTTGGATCAAAAGATGTAAATAATGACTATTTAATTGATTATGCTTGTTTATTATGGAATTTAAGAAGATAACAGATTTTATAAAGGACTTGTTTCAGGAAGAGAGAGTACCTCTTTCCGTTCCTGTTTTTATGGGTAACGAAAAGAAGTACCTTAACGAATGTATAGATACGACTTTTGTAAGCAGTGTAGGACAGTTCGTAGACCGATTTGAGAAGGATGTTGCGGAATATGTCGGCTGTAAGCGTGCTGTAGTCTGTGTGAGCGGAACCAATGCACTTCATATATCATTGATGCTTGCAGGTGTGGAAAGAGACGATGAGGTATTGACTCAGCCACTTACGTTTATCGCAACATGTAATGCGCTCAGTTATATCGGCGCACATCCAGTTTTCATAGATGTGGATATGGATACGATGGGATTTTCTCCATCGGCAATGAAATCATGGTTGGAAAAGAATGCGGAGATACGCAAAGGTGAGTGCTTTAACAAAAATACAGGCCGTAGAGTAAAGGCGTGCATACCTATGCATACCTTCGGTATTCCAGTGAAAATAGATAAACTGGCAGAACTTTGTGCTGAGTGGCATATAGAACTTGTGGAAGATGCGGCAGAGAGTATTGGATCTTTTTACAAGGGCAAACATACCGGTACATTTGGAAAGATTGGAGCTCTCAGTTTCAATGGAAATAAGACTATCACGACAGGTGGTGGAGGAATGATGTTGTTTAATGATGAAGAGTTGGCAACTTATGCCAAACACATAACAACGCAGGCAAAAATACCTCACCGTTGGGAATTCAAACACGACCATATCGGTTATAATTACCGAATGCCGAATATTAATGCCGCTCTTGGATGTGCACAGCTTGAGAATATCGAGCGTTATGTGGATAGTAAACGAGAGACAGCTCATGCGTATGCTGATTTCTTCAGAAACGATCCGAATATTCAGTTCTTTGAGGAACCAGCAGATTGTCGAAGCAATTATTGGCTGTCTGCCGTTGTGATGAAAGATCATGAAGCACAGCTGGAGTTTCTTGAATATACGAATGATAATGGTGTCATGACCCGCCCAATTTGGGAGCTGATGAACAGGTTGCCGATGTTTGAAAACTGCGAGAACGACGGTTTGAAAAATGCGATCTATTTTGCAGATAGGGTTGTGAATTTACCATCAAGTGTGAGATTAAAGAAATGAAAAGATCCTTAATTTTAGTAGGAGGAGGAGGTCACTGCAAATCGGTGATAGAGGCTGCTGAATCGGCAGGCTTTGTCATTAAAGGTGTGCTGGATACTCCCGATAAAATAGGTAATGCCGTAATTGGTACGATCAAAGTGATAGGTTCTGACGATGATATGCAGAAGTATGTTGATGAGTGTGATTTCGTTATCACTCTCGGTTTTATCAAAGATTCTGCTCTTCGAATCAAATTACACGATAAGGTGATTGCTGCTGGTGGTCATTTGGCTACGATAGTTGCCTCCACTGCTAATGTCTCAAAATATGCGACATTAGGAGAGGGTACCGTGGTACTTCATAATGCTTGTGTCAATGCAGGTGCTCAGATAGGTGTGGATTGCATTATCAATACATTATCAAATATCGAACATGATGCTGTTGTGGGCAATTTTTGCCATATCTCTACAGGTGCAATGGTGAATGGAGACTGCAAGGTGGGAGAGAGGACGTTCCTCGGAAGCCAGACCGTTATGGTGAATGGAAAGTCCATTTGTAACGATTGCGTTATCGGCGCAGGTTCTGTAGTCCGTAAGGATTTAAAAGTTCCTGGTATTTATAATGGCAATCCAGCCATATTAATGAAAAAGTTAGGATGAATCATACGTTAATCATAGCAGAAGCGGGGGTGAATCATAATGGTTCGCTGGAGATTGCCAAGCAGTTGATTGATGCTGCTGTGGATGCAGGTGTGGACATAATCAAATTTCAGACGTTTAAGGCTGAAAAGTTGGTAAAAAAGGATGCTAAACAGGCTGAATATCAGAAAAAAAATATTGGAGACGGTAATGATTCTCAGTATGATATGCTGAAAAAGTTGGAACTTTCTAAGAGTGACCATGAGGAGCTTGTGGCATATTGTAATAAGAGAGGCATCCGATTTTTCTCCACTGCTTTTGATTTTGATAGTTTGGATTATCTTCATTCTTTGAATTTAGGGTTATGGAAAATTCCTTCTGGTGAGATTACCAACTATCCGTATATCAAAAAAATAGCTCAATTCAATGAGCCTGTTATCATGTCTACAGGCATGTGCGATGTACAGGATGTCCATAACGCTGTGGATGTTTTACTCTCTTTTGGTTTGACGAAAGACAAGATAACAATACTCCATTGTAATACGCAGTACCCTACACCTTTTGAGGATGTGAATTTGCGTGCAATGTTGACAATAAAGTCAGAGTTTGGTGTCAATGTAGGTTATAGTGACCATACTCAAGGCATTGAAGTTCCTGTTGCTGCGGTAGCTCTTGGAGCAACAGTGATTGAGAAGCATTTTACTTTGGACCGAAATATGCCAGGCCCGGATCATAAGGCTAGTTTGGAGCCTGATGAGTTAAAGGCTATGGTCAGTTCTATCCGTCATATAGAGCAGGCATTAGGTGATGGAGTGAAATGCGTTTCGGCTTCCGAACAGGCTAATATATCTGTTGCTCGAAAAAGTATAGTTGCTGCTAAATCGATAAAGGCAGGAGATGTTTTTTCAGAGGAGAATCTTACGGTCAAACGTCCAGGAACAGGTGTTAGTCCGATGAAATGGACTGATGTCATAGGAAAAAAGGCCAAACGGAATTTTGAAGAAGATGAAATTATTGAGTTATGAAGAAAGTTTGTGTTATAACAGGTAGCAGGGCCGAATACGGGCTGTTGTCAGGGTTGATGGGTGCCATCCAAAATGATAATGACTTACAGTTGCAGGTCATTGCTACGAATATGCATCTTTCTCCTGAATTTGGATTGACATATCGGGAGATAGAAAAAGATGGTTTCCGGATTGATCGTAAAGTGGAGATGCTTTTGTCTTCAGATACGGCAAACGGTACGACTAAGTCTGTAGGTCTTGGAACTATTGGTTTTGCCGATGCTTTTGAAGAACTGCGTCCTGATTTGATCGTTATTTTGGGAGACCGTTATGAACAACTTTCTATCGTTTCTGCAGCTACACTTTATAAAATTCCGATTGCACATCTTCATGGTGGTGAAATAACTGAGGGAGCATACGATAATGGGATTAGACATGCTATTACAAAGTTAAGCCACCTTCATTTCACGAGTACAGAAGAGTACAGACAACGTGTTATTCAGATGGGCGAACAGCCTCAATATGTATTTAACGTAGGTGCGTTGGGTATTGAAAACATCAAAAATATTCAACCTATGAGCAAAGATGATTTAGAACAGAGTCTTGGCTTTAAAATGGGAGAAAAATGTTTGCTCGTTACATATCATCCGGTGACATTGGAAAATCATTCTGCTGCCATTCAGATAGACAACTTACTTTTTGCATTGGATAAATTTCAAGACTATCATGTTATTTTCACATATCCAAATAGTGATACGGATGGTAGAGTGATCATCGAGAAATTAAATGAATATGTTACATCGAATTCGGATAGAACATTTGCATTACCTTCATTGGGTTTGAAGCGTTATCTTTCCGCTTTGCGATATGTTCGTGCCGTTGTTGGAAATAGCAGTAGTGGTATAATTGAGGTTCCTAGTTTCGAAATCCCTACGCTGAATATTGGTGACCGTCAGAAAGGTCGTCTTGCCGCAAAAAGTGTCGTTAATTGCGGAACCAGTTCGCAAAATATAATAGATGGCATTTCTGAAATATTGAAAATGGATTGTAAAGGTGTGAAGAATCCATACGAAGGAGAGAATACTCTTTCTGAAATATTGAAAGTCATCAAGAGTATTGACTTAAGTGAAATTATCAAAAAGAAGTTTTACGATATAAAATGAATATACTGATTACAATTTGTGCCAGAGGTGGTTCTAAAGGCATACCTGGCAAGAATATAAAGATGTTGAATAGTAAGCCATTGATAGGTTATTCTATTGATTTAGCTAATCAGGTAAAGAAACATTATGGCTCTGTGGATGTTGAATTGTCTACTGATTCGGCTGAAATAAAGCAAGTGGCAGAGTCTTGCGGCTTGAAATCGGATTATGTTCGTCCTGACTATTTGGCAAATGATACTTGTGGTAAGGTGGATGCTATCAATGATATAGTGAAGTATGCAGAGGAAAAGCATGGCAAGGTTTATGATTATGTATTGGATCTTGACTGTACATCTCCTCTTCGTAATCTGAAAGATATAACATCTGCATTTGACCTTATAGAAGCGGATAAAAATGCTATTAACCTGTTCTCTGTAAGTGAACCATCCCGTAATCCTTATTTTAACCAGGTAGAAAAGAAGGTGAATGGTTATTATGCTCAGGTTAAATTGGATGCTAGTGGAATGGTATTTTCTCGTCAGGCAGCACCTTCTGTGTATGATATGAATGCTTCTTTTTATATCTATACAAAAAAATTCTTTGAATTAGGTCTCAGAGGTGCTATTACTGATAAGTCATTGATTTATGTAGTGCCTCATACCTGTTTTGACATGGATCATCCTTTGGATTTTGAGATAACAGAGTATTTGCTTTCTAACAATAAACTTGATTTTGAGTTATGAAAGTTCTTATAATAGGTCTTGGTTCAATAGCAAAGAAACATATTGCATCTTTGCAGAAAATCGAAGGCATCTTTGAAATTTATGCATTGCGCTCTTCTCGAACTTCCAAGCCTTACGATGGAGTAACTGATCTATTTGATATTGATGAGGTGATGGCAATGTCTTTTGATTTTGCTATTATATCTAATCCTACAGCAGAACATAAATCGGCATTGGAACTCGTTGCCGATATGAACATACCTCTTTTTATAGAGAAACCATTATATCATACATTAGATATCAAAGATATTGTGGAAAAAATAGTACGAAAGGGAACTTTGACTTATATAGCTTGTAATCTTCGATTCCTTCCATGTATTCAATTTATAAAACAGTATCTGAGTGATAATCATATTCGTGTTAATGAGGTGAATTCTTATTGTGGCTCGTATCTTCCAACATGGCGACCTGAACAGGATTATCGCAAAGTTTATAGTTCTATTCCTGAACTTGGAGGAGGTGTTCATATTGACCTTATTCATGAAATCGATTATCTCTATTGGCTCTTTGATAAACCGAAAACCGTTAATAAGGTGTTTTCTCATAAATCATCATTAAAAATCGATGCTGTCGATTATGCTAACTATTGTTTAGAATATGATACATTCAATGTTAGTTTGGTGTTGAATTATTTTCGCAAGGATAGCAAACGTAGTCTTGAGATTGTTGCAGAAGAAGGTACTTTTAATGTAGATTTATTGACAGATTCAGTTACAAAAGGCGGTGAACTGATTTTCCAAAGTGAAGAACGTATTATAGATACATATCCTAAGCAAATGGCGTACTTTGTAAGTTGTATGAAAGGCGAAAAAAAGTCTTTGAATACTATTCAGGAAGCTTATAGAGTCCTTCTAATTTGCCTTTAATTTATTTTGTTATGAAAATAGTAGTTGTTGGTCTTGGTTCTATGGGTAAACGTCGTATTCGTTTACTTAGCGAAAATAAAGATATTCAGTTAATTGGTGTTGATAGTCAGGATAATAGAAAACAAGAGGTCAATGAAAAATATAATATCAATTGTTATTCTAGTATTCAAGAGGCTTTGTCTGAAGAGAAAATAGATGCCGCTGTTATTAGCACATCTCCTCTTTCTCATGCTGCTATTATAAAAGAATGTTTGGAAAACAATCTTCATGTTTTTACGGAAATCAATCTTGTTCAAGATGGATATGTGGAAAATATGAAGTTGGCCAAAGAAAAAGGTTTGGTTCTATTTATTTCTTCCACTTTCTTGTATAGAAAGGAAACGCAGACAATCATTGAGAAAGTACATGAGGCAAAGTGCCCACTAAATTATATTTATCATGTGGGACAGTATCTCCCGGATTGGCATCCATGGGAAAGTTACAATAACTACTTTATTGGTAATCCTAAAACTAATGGTTGCCGTGAGATTATGGCTATTGACCTTCCTTGGTTGGTTACAGCTTTTGGTTCAGTAAAGAGTGTGTATGCTGTAAAAAGTAAAAATACAACATTGAATATCAATTATAACGATAATTATATTGTTACACTTGAACATGAGAACGGCACTAAGGGTGTTTTTGCAGTAGATGTAGTAGCAAGAAAACCATATCGTCATATAGATGTTTATGGAGAACAGATACAGCTTTCTTGGAATGGTACAGCTGACAGTCTTGTTGAATTTGATGTAGAGAATAAAAAAGAGAAAAATATCATATTTGATGATGCTTCAGAGCATGTTGAAGGTTATGCTGCCTTTATTACAGAGAATCCATACAGAGAAGAATTGAAAGCTTTTTTGAATCAAATAAAAAATCAAGAGAATGTACCTGCATGGAGCTTTGAAAAGGATAAGGTGGTTCTTGATTTAATTGACAAAATAGAAGCCTGATGATACAGCCTTCTCATGTGGTAAAAGAACTCTTCAAACATCATATAATCTCGGTTAGCATAGGCATAAGAGAAATTGCTTAACTTGATATTTCCATTCTTGAATTCGAGATGGTAATGAGAAAAAGAGAATGCCCCGGAAGTATATTCAGTTTTAAAAAGAAAAGGTGAAGTGTTGCATATATCAAAGTACAAATAAGTATTTTTGGAGAGAATAAGAAAATGCAAAATTATCTTATTTTAATTCGTTTTATTCTGTGCAATACTGCATACTTTTTTGTCAGTCTCCAATTTTAATAGTTAAAGTCAGTAAAAGATTTGAAGTAATGAAAGACATACATTTGATTCAAAAAGATATTTCAGTTTTAGAGGCTCTAAAAAAAATAAATTCTATAGGAACAGGACCTATGGTGTTGTTCGTAATGGATGACAATAACCGTATGCTTGGAACCCTTACCGATGGCGATGTTCGTCGCGCATTAATCTCTGGTAGCCGATTAGAAGATTCAGTAGATAAAGTAATTCATCGTAATTTTAATTTTATTCGACAAGGAGAGGGTGATATTGTGAAGAAGCTTCATCGTCAACGTGAATTGAAGATGAAATTAGTTCCGATTTTGGATGACGATAATCATATTGTTGAAATTGTAAATTTAGAGGAAGTCAAGACAAAATTGCCAATTGATGCAGTAATGATGGCGGGAGGAAAGGGAGTCCGTCTGCGTCCGCTTACAGAAAAAACACCCAAACCTCTTCTTAAAGTAGGTGATAAGGCAATTATCGATTATAATGTGGATCGATTGATTGAGTGTGGTGTTGAGCATATCAATGTCACAGTAAAATATCTTGCCGAACAGATAGAAAGTCATTTTTCTCAGCCTTATAATGGGGTTTCTGTAAAGACATTCCGTGAAAATGATTTTTATGGAACTATTGGAGGTATCAAGATTGTAGATGATTTTTATAATGATACCATATTGGTAATGAACAGCGACCTTTTCACAAACATTGATTACGAAGATTTTTACCTTCATTTCCGTCAGCATGATGCCGATTTGTCTGTGGCAGCAGTTCCTTATACGGTTAACGTGCCTTATGGTATTTTTGATTTGGATGGACGAAATGTGAAGAGTGTTTTGGAAAAACCGGTTTATAACTATTTTGCAAATGCAGGTATCTATCTTATGAAACGTTCTGTATTGCAGGAAATTCCAGATGGCAAATTCTTTAATGCTACAGATTTGATAGACAAACTTATATCAGAAAAGAAAACGGTTATAAGATTTTCGATCACAGGATATTGGATTGATATTGGTAGTCCTGCTGAATACCAAAAGGCAAAAGAAATGGTCAAACATATAAATGAATGATTATTATAATGAGTTTATTCCTAATTAAAACTCTTTATTTGATGTTTGTTTATCTCTTTTGATGAAATATAAAGGCGTTGATTATAAAAACCACCTTTAGAATAGGGATTTTAGATTTTCTAAAAACGATTAATTCTTGATGACAGAAGAATCCATAGCAAATAAAACGGCAAGGACAGCTTTTTGGAGTGCGATTCAGAAAATATTCACAATGGGTGTTCAATTCATTGTTACAATGGTATTGGCACGCTTGCTTTTACCTACGGATTATGGTGTAATTGCTTTGATGACAGTCTTTTTTGCGTTAGCAAATTCAATCGCAGATTGTGGATTTTCTAATGCATTGATTAGAAAAGATGAGTGCACACAAGAGGATTATTCTACCGCATTCTTTTATAATGTATTAGTATCAGTAGGACTTTATTTGCTTATTTTCCTTATAGCACCATTTGTTTCGGATTTTTACGAAATCCCAATCTTATGCGACGTGATGAGGGTGTCTGGGCTAATAATTATTATTAACTCTGTCAATATCGTTCAATTTGTTCAATTAACCCGTAATCTTGATTTTAAAACGTTTGCATTGGCAGCAGTTGTATCATCTGTCATATCTGGATCAATGGGTGTTTTAATGGCATATTGGGGAGCTGGTGTTTGGGCACTAGTTGCTCAGAGTATTCTAGGTAGTTTGCTCTCTATGCTCATTATGGTTTATAATGTGAGATGGATTCCTTCTTTTTCTTTTTCTAAAGAGTCATTTCATTATCTTTGGAATTTCGGATCTAAAATGTTGTTGGCAGGTATTTTATCTACCATGTATGCCAATATATATTCAATTGTAATAGGAAAATGCTACAATTCTAGAACGTTGGGTATTTATAATAGAGGACATAGCTTATCGATGTTGATTCCGGATGTCGTCAATAATATATTCAATAGAAATACCCTGCCTATTCTTTCGCAATTGAAGAATGAAAAGGAACGTATGATAGCAGTTTATAGAAAACTAGTAGTTTTGGTTTCTTTTTTCAATATTCCATTGTGTTTGTTGTTCGCTGCTTTAGCAAAGCCTTTTGTACTTTTCTTTCTAACAGATAAATGGCTAGATTCAGTTGTTTTTTTGCAGCTTTTTGCTTTATCTGCGATAACGTCTTCTGCCGGTGTAGTCAATTTAAACATATTTCAGGCTGAAGGGCGATCTGATATTACTTTAAAGATCGAGGTGATAAAGAAGGTTATAGGTTTTTTTATTGTGTTTGTTTTGCTTCCTATGGGACCTTTAGTGTTGGCAATAGGTAGTATGACGTTCAATTTCTTCTGTTATGTCGTGAATTTATATTATGCTAATAAATTGGAGCATCTTGCATTCTCTACTCAGATTTTAGATTTGGCTCCGATTTTAATAGCATCTGTTGTATCTTCCATTTTTGCATATGGTATAACTCTTTTGGAATTATCAAATTTCATTCAGCTTATTTTGGGTGGTATAGTAGGATTGATGATGTATGTTCTTATTACTAAGTTTGTCATTAAAATGGATTTGTACGATCAAATTTTTGATTTGATAAAAAACAAGATTAAATGAAAGAACGCAACATTTGCATTGTAAATACCATTTATGCTTTGTTTTTGTATCTGCTCAATGCTAAAGACGAAGAGATAGATCGAACAATTTATATATTTAATTATTCAATACCCCAAGCTTTTGAATATAGGGTAAAGAAAGGAATTAGATACAAAAATCCAAAATGTTTATTTGCATCTAATAGATTGAAATGGAAATTGAATTGGTTGATATACAGACTTCAATTTTTGTTCAAACTGCCAATATTAAGAGGGAAAGATAAAATATACATGCAGGATCATGAACATTGGCAACAAATTTATGTCTATAAACATGAGTATACATTCATTGAAGATAGTCCTAATATATGTTTTAGTTTATTAGTGAAGGGACATAGTAAATGGAGGGAAGATATAGAGGCAGAGCTGAATTTGAAAAAGCCTTTGTGGTTCTCCGTCTTATATGGACCTCTGTATGGTTATGCTTTTGCTACACATAAAAACGCATCTTCATTATTGTTGACAGAATCAGATCCAAGTGAATATTTAAGGGATAGAAAAAGAATTTTATTGCCAAAATTAGATGAAAAGTTATGGTCGTCTTTTTCTGATTATAAAAAGAATAGAATTCTTCAAATATTTGATATTACAGAAAGTGATCTGGCTAGTTTGAAAAAATCGAGTGTTTGGTTACTGACTCAACCATTATATCCGGATTTGATTTCACGAGAAGAGCATAAGAAGATTTATGAAAAAGTGATTCATTCATATAATCAAGAGGAATTGATGATAAAGACTCATCCTAGGGATCATTTTGACTATTGCGGTGAATTTGGAAAAGATTTCAAAACGTTCAGAAAACCAGTTCCTCAGCAGTTGTTATCTATGATGGGATTGAAGATAGGGAAGGCTGTTACTGTTTATTCTTCAGCTGTAAATCAGTTGAATTGTGATTTGGATTGGTATGGAACGGAAATTAGTACGGAGCTGTTCTCTAAAGTTGGTCATATTCCAATTCCTCAATTAGAAAAAATCAATCTTATAAATATATAGAGATAACAATTCGGGGTTATCAATTAGATAATATAAATTTGACATCTTACTTTATTTTATAACTGTTAGTGATAAATAAAAGAGTTTTGTCAAAAAAGTAATTTTTTTCGGAATTTGATTGAATTATTTTAAGTTATGGCTCAATATGACTATTTAATAGTAGGCTCGGGACTTTTTGGGGCAGCATTTGCTTATCTTGCTCATAAAAAGGGTAAAAAATGTTTGGTATTAGATCGACGTTCACATCTTGGCGGTAATATCTATTGTGAAAAGATAGGAGGAATAAATGTTCATAAATATGGTGCCCATATATTTCATACGAACAATAAGGATGTATGGAGTTTTGTAAATTCAATTGTGGAATTTAATCGATATACAAATTCTCCAGTGGTTCGTTATAAGGATAAGATGTTCAATCTTCCATTCAACATGAATACCTTTCATGAGATGTGGCCAGATGTTTATACTCCGGAGGATGCACAACGAAGGATTGAAGAACAAAAAGCCGAAGCTCTTTCAAAGATGAAAGCCGACGGTGTGTCTGAACCTCGAAATTTAGAAGAACAAGCTAAGGTTTTAATAGGTGAGGATATTTATCATGCATTAATTGAAGGTTATACAGAAAAACAGTGGGGAAGAAAGTGTACAGAACTACCTTCTTTCATTATCAAGCGTTTGCCTGTCCGTCTGGTGTTCGACAATAACTATTTCAATGCAAAATATCAAGGAATACCTATGGGTGGTTATAATGAATTGATAGAAGGTTTGCTTAAAGGTGTGGAGACAAAAGTTGGGGTTAATTATCTGAAAGATCGTACAGAACTAAACGCTCTTGCTGATAAGGTAGTTTATACAGGAGCATTGGATGAATATTTTGATTATAACGAAGGAAAACTTCAATACCGTACTGTTCGTTTTCAAACAGAAACGCTTGATAAACCTAATTTTCAAGGCAATGCTGTTATTAATTACGGGGATTCAAATTGATAATGCAACTTGAGGAGGAAAAAAATGGGTCAGGTAGAAAAAATATTTTTCAGAGCAGAAAGAGAAGAGAAAATCTCCCTCTTTCCAGTTGCCCTGTGGAGA
>JALNVE010000038.1 GCA_023227695.1 Paludibacteraceae bacterium | reverse complement strand
TTGCTATCGTTACGGGTAGGCCTTATCTTGAAGTCTACAATGAACTTAAAGTTCTTTGTAAGAAAGAAAGAAGGCTTAAAACAAATCGTAGGTCTTGTCATCGGACAGGTATTCATACCGGTCACAAATGGTTTAAGGATTGGATGTCTGAAAACAATTTTGTGTGGATAAAGTCTAGAAGGGGTAAGCTAAATTTCAGTCAGGACAATCTTCCGATGGGAAGACTAATCGTGTTTATTGAGGTTTATGTACATTACGCAGCGGTTATTGACGGAATCGTGTATGACACATGGAATCAATATATGGATGATGACAATACGATTTCAGGATATTGGAAATTAGATAAGGAAAATTGATAGAGTATATAAAGGAGTTGACAAATGAACTTTTCAATTGTGCCCGTACAAGAACAAAAACAAGGAAGGACAGATTTCTATCTGATCGCTGTTTCTCCAATAAACGGAAGAACGGCTTATCAGTATGTCCACGATCCATTACATAAAAACAAACCTGAAGGAAGTGGTTGGGAATCTACTGATTTCGGGTGGAGCAAAGATAAAGGAAATTCTTCCGGCGCGCAAATGACATTCAGCCCAGAAGTAAATGTTCCAGTCTTCAATAAAGAAAAGACAGAAGATAATATTAAGAAACTGTCAGACCATATTTCTTCGGCGATTAAAGAAGCGCTCGGCAAAGAAGTCGGACACAGGATTTCTTCACGTAAATCAGGCAGATATATGGAAGCTGGTGTTATTTATAAGGAAGCGAGTTTTTCTGTAGATATTAAAGACATTAATGAAGAACAGGCGGAGAAGATTGCCAGGAAAATCGCGGACAAGATGCAACAAAGCTCAGTCCTTGTTTTTAACAATGATACGAGAAAGGTGAATCTTGTATTCTCTTCCGGAAGAGAAAATGAAGATTTCGAGTTGACTCCACAAAGCAAAGAATTTTTCCTGAAGTCTACCGGAAATAACAAACAGACGATTGAAAAAATAGACGAAAGTGTCAGATCCGCAATGGGGAGCAAGGTGACCGGTTGGACAACAAGGAAAATTAAACAGGCTCGTATCAGAATCGGGAAAGACAGTTACATCAATACAAGTCATGCCGTTTCTCTTCATGGGATTGAAGAAGAAGATGCAGAAAAAATTGCCAAGTACTTGACAACAGCCTTTGAAACTGATATCCTTTGTGTTGATTTAAAAAACAGATCAAAGAAGATAATCAAGAAAGGTTAAGACACATGAGAATTGTGAAAATTGGCGGAAAGTGGTATGTCAACCGCTGTGGAGGGGTTGGAATTCAGGGAAAAGAAGCACTGGATTCGGAATTCCGTGAATTTTGCCATTTACGGCAGAATAAAGAAGGGTGTAATTGTCCACTGCTTAATGACAAGTTAGGGACAAAGTATTTCGGCAAAGAAGAAGATGTCATTGAAATTGAAGAAGATGTTGCGATGGCATTGTTGCGAAATTGCCGATAGCTGATTCTATCTTGTGTCGCCGTGATTGATTTGGATAAGAAAAAGTTTTTATAATTAATTCTATTAGACACATGCCCCTGTAGCTCAGTTGGAAGAGCGCGACGGTCCTAACGTTGAGGTCGCTGGTTCGAACCCGGTCAGGGGTACCAATTTAGATGGAGATTTAGTTTAACTGGAAAAAACCAGAGAATCATAATCTCTTAATATCGGTTCGACTCCGGTAGTCTCCACCAGATCCACTGCTTGGAATAAAATGACAGCGCAGGCCTTGCGATAGTAGGCAATATTGCCCTATTGTGTAATTGGTAGCACGAAACGCTCTGGACGTTTAGGACTGGGATCGTAACCTGGTAGGGCAACCAAAATCTTCTTATTTGTCTGAATGGCCCTGTGGTGTAACTGGCAAGCACACGACTCTTTGAAAGTCAAGGACAGAGATCATACCTCTGCGGGGCTACCATGTGAAGCCAACACATGTTCAATCGGACACTTGGCTAATCAGCAATTTGAAGAAATGAATTTTGAATTTATTTTTGTGGCGACGGCGTGGAAAGGCGCGTGAACCGTAATGTGGCCCACACGGCAGGCGAGTTTCGGGATAATCCCGACTGAAGCATAAAGGGTACGGTATCACAAGAGACACGCAGATATATGGCACTGTTGTACGAGGGTTGATGTCCGGTTTTGGTAACAGAACGGTTTCTGGACATCGCAAGTCTGTTGGGACAAGGCCCAACGATAGATGATTGTAGTCACTCGTGCGAACTATCTGACTTCCGGTATGGGGAAGGCTTGACCTTTTTCGATTGTCAGAAAAGGAAACAACACAGCTAAAGTAGCGTTTAGCTCGCCACACAATTTAACTTTTTAGGATAGGAAAAGGGAAAAATATGAAAACAGAAATACTTCAAGCGTATGTCGAAGGCTGTGTAGATGAAAAGAGTTTATTTAAGCGTTTGGAAAAAGCAATGAAGGAAGAATCTCAACTAGAAGAATACGAATTAGGTGCAGATATCCCTAATTTAGATATCAATCCAGATGCGCTTAAGTTTTGATTTGAAAGGAAGCCTAAACGTAAAAAACTTGTTCTTGACCACTTGACATCCTAACCCGTATTTGTTATATTGTCTTCATTCAAGGGAATAAAGAAGGAAATAATGGCAAAGAAACTTTCAGACAAGACTTATCGCAACTGTTTGGACGAAAAGGGCAATTGCCCCTATGTTGTGTTCAATCAGTGGAATGTCGCCTGTTGTAGCATCGATAATATCTGTCAAGTTGAACACTATGGGTGTACTCCTGATAAAGAATTGGCAAAGAAAGCAAAAGGCGAATGAAATCAATCACAGATAGAGAAAAACAAATGGTTAAGGCATCACTTCACCTAGCCGAAATCGATTTAAAGTACGGATATGTTCCAGACTATGAATTAATCAACAACAAGTTTGATCTAACTCCTGATGAAATGCGGGAAATTCGAGACGCGGTACAAGAAAGCAGGTAGGACATGAATGTCACAGTGGATATTTTTGAATTTAATAAACTTTTGGAAAGTCGTCTTACTGGTCTGTTCTCGGCTAGAAAGAAGTACTTCTTTAAACAATATCGTCTCGAATACCGCAAACTCGTAAAAGACTTTCTCAAAACTTCATGGTTTTCTAAATGGCTAAATAGTGTTGACCATAGTCATCTCGGGCTTTGGTTACGGACGAATGCAAGAATCAAAACTTATAACACCCAAACATATAAAGACTTTTCGAAATCTATTGATAATGTGTTTGATGCGTGGGAGGCAATTCTCGTGTCTACAAAGCACGTCACTAAATGTAATTATAACAGTACAAAGGTTGAATTACCCGTTGTTTCAATAAAAATCGGTAATGTTGTTTTGGAATTGTAAAAGGAAGAAACAACGAAATGATGGTGATTACGAAGAAGAACTTTCAGATAGTTCAAAAGGAATTATCAACAAGTCAAAAAAGCAAATAGAAAAAGCTCTTAGTCGGGTTTTTTACTGAAAGGAACAAAGAAATGGACAGAAAAGTGTACGATGATGGAAATTCATTTGATATCAAAAATATGGCTGATATCAAAAATGTGGTGAAGAAACTGGGTATTTTATCAGGAGGTGTTTTATCAGTTGCCTTTATTGTTATCCTCGTCTTCCGCTTGCTTTGGGTAACAGGAGTCGAAAAACATGAATTCGCCTATACGTTTGACAGACTTGACGGAAGCATTTCAGAAATTACAAATTCGGGATGGATTATTAGAACTCCTATTCGATATAAGGTTTATACTGTTGACTGTCGCCCGATTCAGATTACAATTAGTGCGAATCAACGAGTTCTCAATGCCAAACTTGTTAGATTCAATCCTAGAGATCTGAAGGAATTTATTGAATGGCATGGAGCAGGTGCTGGGAGTGGGATCAATTCCCCACTTAACGAAATCCTAAAGTGCTATGCGTTCGATACAGTTAATGGAGCCGATTGTCCATTTCTTGAAGTTTTGCAAGACATTTCTCCCAATCAAGGGATGATTAAAACAAATGAAGGGAAATAAAACCTGAGCAGAGGTGGCGAATTATTGTAAAGGCATCAGAAATTGAACAGGAATAACAGGAAAGGCAATGAACAAAAAATGAGCGCCCAGAACACAACGCAAATCACGAATGAAGGTTGCCTCAGTCGCTTGGCTAGTCCCTGCTGCGGATCTTCAATGAGGCATATGCACGATTGTGCTTACGGACTCGAAGGGGCTCATATCAGCGGTAGCGAACGGCTCGAATGCTCGAAGTGCGGAAAACGCTTTGGGAAACGAGAGTCAGCCGAGCTAGGGTTTAAGTTTTTTGTGGACTAACAGTACGGTTTATCGTTTTCATTGGTGCAGCGATTGGCGACTGTCGCTATACCTCTTGAAAAAAGGAAAATTAAATTACATCTTTTGCCGTACTTTGATTGGGAACTTGTTTCACAGTATAAAGATTCGGCGCGTGGAAGAAGTGTAATAGAAGTTCCTGCTAGTTTTAAGTTATGGTTAAGATTTTTGTGTTTTTCTGGTGTTTAGAATTTTGAACAAAAGGAACAGTCATGAACTATTATGGATTTGATATCAACGGCGTTTATCAAGATAACAGAGATGGGACAGAGTATTTCGGAAGCGTTTTAGAAGACACGAATCCTTGTCTCGGTTATGTTCTATTTCTTGGTTTCTGGAAATTTGAAATCAAAACGGTTTTAGGTAAAGCAAAGGAAGAAGGTAAGTTTGGAAGGGTAGATACGACAATAACTGAAAAAAGCATGTCAATATTTCAGTATTTCTTTAGAATTCTTCCTTATGTGTTAATGATTGGTTTGATATATATGCAATGTTTCAATTATCTTAGAAGTTATGAAGTCGGTTTGGCCAAAAATCTTGTTACTAAAAACGTTTGGTTGCAAGATGGAAAAGGTTTCCATTTTACAAATCCATTTGTCTTTGTGGCAAGGCTGGATACACGTCCTACGAGAGTCGGCGTCCATTCGAGTTCTAAGACTGCAAATCAGAAACTTGTTCAATTCCAACCAGAGCATTGGGAATCATTCGTCAAAATAGAAGGTTGGCGGTACTATTGGTGGGACAACAGATTGTCCTTTAATATCGGCTATCCTGATGAATATCGTGGCTGGCGTGATGTTTGTCGTGGATATGCTTACAGCACAAAGAAGTATCCGTTCTTTAAAATAATTGAAGAGTATTGACAGGATAGAACGTTTTTGATATTGTATCTGCGTTTAAGGGAATACTCGTTAAACCCTTTATTGAAAAGGACGGTATGAATAATAAAATAGACTTTTCGAAAGCGCTTCCAATTGGGACAGTTCTTTCGATTGATTCTTATAAAGGATATTGGAAAATCATAGGAGTTCCTTTTGAGAATATTCGCCGATGGGTTTCTTACCCTGTAAAAAAGTGTTCTAAAACTGGAAAAGAATTTCGAGAAACAAGTGGATTTTCTTTTGATGCCATTCACAGGAACTTGGAAAACGGAACTACGAAAATCATTACATCTGTTGGTGTCGGAACAAAAGCAGATATCGATAACGGAATTCTAGAAGGTAAAAAGAAGCGCAGGATTCAATACCTTAAGGCACGTATTGAGAATATGCAAAAGGAGCTTGCTTCTCTTGAAAACCAAACCACCTAAGTGGGAATGTTGAGTCGTTAAATGGCACATACAAGAAAAGATAGTTATGTCAAATGCAATGACAGATGGGATCATCTCCGTCCAGAGAATAAGAGATTCGTATGCCGTAGGGAACGGAACGAAGCCAAGCGCATGATTCGTGATGAAATTGAATGTCCGGATGATGTCGCAAATAAAGGTCTTGGCCTTACTAAGGCCGTGTCTACAATGCGCAAGCTTATTTCCGAGAAGGGTAAATCTGTCATTCCTGAGGGTTGTTATTGCTATGATGAGAATGGCTGTTGCCCGTATTGGGATAGCGCTACAAATCTAGAGAAACAGAGTAATGGTTTTTGTTGGCTATTGGGAAAAGGCGACTGGATGCAGCCAGAAGAAGGCGGGACATTCCTCCTTTGGGATCAATGTAAAGAATGTGGGCAAAACGAAAGTGATGAAAATTATGAATAATGGAAATTTACGGTTCGAAGGGACCTTTACGGGTTCTGAAACCGTTTTGACAAAAGATGGTACTTGGAAGACCGCATGTGACTTGAAGCCGGGAGACGAATTGTGTATAGGCGGAACAATCGTAAAAGTTTTAGGGAAAGAAGATGTCAAGGATGTTGGTGACAGAGATGTGGTTCCAGACAAGACGTCTCTGTTTCAAAAGGAAGGCCTAAATATGGAGACAGGATATACCGATGCAGAAATTTTCACAGAAGTCTTTAACGCTGAAATGAGTCCGTTTTGTCTGATGTCTGAAGCCGCGAAGAAAGTCATGCTTCAATATTCCAAATACGCAGAATTGTATAATATAGATTTTCATACTTGGACATGTGTCCATATCCCTTATGACCTATGGAATGAAGAAGCTTATCGATTGCCTTTAGAATTCCTTTCTCAGGTTGTTGAAGGCTATCGTGTTCAGAAAATCAGCGGGAAACCATTTAAATCTGGTAACAAAATCGGGACAATCAAGAAGCTTGTTGTAAATGAACAGTGTCCCAAGAAGAGTCTTGCATACACATTTGAAGAAGACGACTCTTGTGTGAATATTGAAATGTGTGAGATGTTTAAAGAGAATCATCATCCCTGTTGTAATTATTGGATGAATGGTCCAGTAAGTCGGTGCCATCAATGTAAAGATATCTATGAAAAAGAAAAACGAAAAGAAAATGAAATCTGATTTCGAAAAGATGGTCAAAATTGATTGGCCAAAGATTTGGGAAAAGATCGGAACAAATTCCTTGCATATGGTTGAATGCGACGACGCTGAAGGTTATTTACATGTCGGGGTTAGTTGTGACGGAGACTTCCATCTTAATTTAGAACGTGGAAGAAACCAATTAGGAATGACACCTTCCTTTAGGGCAAGGACATTCGCAGGTGGCGGAATGCATGAAAAGGTTAGGCAGGCATTGGCACTTCTTACTCTAGCCATTATTGAAGACACACAAGAAGGAAAGTGAAGACATATGTAAAACTGACAGAATTGTAGTACAATTGCTTATGGATCTTGCCGGGAGACGGGGTTTTGATAACGTTTTGGATTCAATTGATGACGGAATCAAGGAAGAAATCGTACAGAAATGGAAAGATATTATCAACTATGTTCTGAATAACGATTAATTATTGATATCCTTATTTCACTTTAGGAGGATAAGGATATGAAAACAGAACTTAGAAAGATCGCAAAACTTCTTGTCGCTGCGGGCGGGAAGGACATAGACGCAGAAATCGTGGATTTCTTTAGCAAGAAGGAATCTGTAAATGACAATGATATTCATGCGTTGGCAGAAAAATTAGGATTAGACCCGCACGAATTTGAAGGCAGGATATACGGAATCCTATCTGGTTTTCTTCACCAGGGTAAAAGTAAGGGGAATGGTTTCGGAAGTCATGGTATTCCAGACAAGGATTTGTTTGATAAGGCAGTCGAAATTGAAATGGAACACACGACAATTCCTTCCCTCGCAAAGAAAATTGTCAGCGATCACGTAGCGGAAGCAGGATGGGGATATTACACTGCACTCATTGAAATGGAAAAGAAGCTGAAGGCTTAAATAAGCTTTTTTGATATGAATATTTAATGGTATATAAGGATTTTCTGATGCCTTTAAATATTGTCAACGGGATAGGTAATAGTCATAAACATAATTTCAGAAGAAGAATTAAAGCCAAATTAGTCCAGGCTTTTGGCGGGAAATGCTGTTGTTGCGGATATGAAAAAAGTCTGTGCAGCCTTACCTTTCACCACCTTGACCCAATGCAAAAAGAATTTACCATTGGCAAGGTGAGGCTGACAGAAGACGATATGGAAAAGCTGATTATAGAAGCTCGGAAATGCGTGATGGTTTGCAACAACTGCCACGCCGAGATAGAAGCCGGTTTAACAGGAGTCCCCGAAACACATCCTGAATTTAATGAAAAGCTTTTTAGGAAATTTTTAAAAGATCTGAAAAAGAACATAGATAATCTTTGATTTTTAAGGGGTGATTAGTACGGTATGTTTGAATATGCCGGAAATTTGGAATGAATAGAACTTCCAGACTGCTGGCCGTGTCCTTAAACCGGGCACGGTAGTTCCTGTGTCTCGAAGCCGGGAATGGACCCGACTGGGATTGAGAGTCCTACGCGGGTGGTGATACGGTTTAGGTCATGGATAAATTCTTGGCTAACCGTTAGGGTTAAAGACCATGTGTCTTGTTTATCTTAGGACAAAAATCAACAAGACCTACCCTTGAACTGTTGTAAAACAGAGTAGCGGCACCCCTTATTTCTTCCTATTGACAGATATAAGAAAGAATGATATATTGAAATGCCAAAAAGAAAGACAAGGGTTTATGGGAAATCTTCGTGTAGTCGGTGTAACACTTATCGGCGGCAGCTATGAATACAAAACGGGTTTCAGACACCCTGGTAGTAATATCGCCTTACTATCTGACGGGACGCGCTTCTGTGTCGCAGAAGAGGCCAGCGAGGGCATTACGGGGCTTCTCAACTATATCGACAAAGCAAATAAGAATATTGACACATCTATTTTTAGGAAACGAATAGAAGCTTGGGTCAAGACGGGAACCATTCCCACAGAAAAGGAAGTAAAGGATTGAAAACTAAAACAGAAGCGATTTGGCCGATATTAGGATGCCTGATAAAGGCACAGGAATTTTTGAAGACAGAAGAAAACTACCACTGTGTCAACAAAGAACAGAAAGATTTCCTTCATTTGTTTTGGAAATGGAATGAGGATTTGGGAAAGATTCCTGTAGAATCACGGGCTGATTTAAGTTCAGACGTAATCAACACTTGGTTGGCCGAAAAGGGATTTGACATAAAGTTAGATCCGGTTTGCGCTCCTGGATTCGCCGTTGCGTCTATTCTTGATGCTTTAGTTGAATGGAAGTCAGACGGCAAACAATGTAAAGTTGATTGTTTTTACGGTAAACAATATGACGGCGTAAGGATGGATTCTGGATACCGGATTCTTTATAGCCCGGAAGTGGGTCAGTATTTACAAGTCTATACCAAGACGGGAGAATCCGTAAATATGGCCGTCTGTGACCCCGCAGGAGATCTAGATAATTTCGGACTCACAAGACTTGCGATGAAGATCAATGACACAATGATACCCGATTCTTTTCATCCATCTTATATCAGTTTCCCAATGATTGATTGTGACCAAAATCCTGATATTTCTTTTCTCAAATGTTTAGAAATCAAAGGTTTCAATATCGGGGAAGCTTTACAAAAAACACGTTTCCGAATGAATGAAAATGGAGCGAGGGCTCAAAGTGCTGTGGCAATGGGATTCCGTTGCCTGTGTTGTATTCAACCGACTTTCTTTAACATTGACAGTCCTTTCCTTCTTTGGATTAATTCTCCGAAAACAAGATATCCTATTTTCACCGGGTACTTTACCCAAGAAACGTGGAAGAAGCCTAAGGATCTGAAGTAATATGACAACTGAAGAATTTATTGAACTTGCGTTGCGCAAACATGGAGATCTTTTAGTACAAATACCTCCTGAACCAAATGCCGGAAGACATGGATACCTGTGTACATGTATTCTGTGTCGAAGGGATCGGAATAAAGATGAAGCTTTTCAAAACTGGCTTTTGGGGAGAAGGGATGTTGAAATCTTTAAAGCGAATATCGTAGGACTTCAGATGATGCTTAAAGAAAATGCTTCCCAAGAAGAAATTGAAGAAAAAAAGAAAATTATTAGACGCTGGCTTGACTTATAAGAGAACAAGTGATACCCTTCTGTCAAATCGGAAGGACTTCGGGTATGTTTTTGAATAAAGTTGATAGAATCGTAGTTTTAATTGATGGAGAAAACAGTCAGGCAAGACATCTTCAATCAGTGATGGAATCGGCAAAACGGCTTGGAGACATCACGGTAAAACGGCTGTATGCTGACTTTACTACCCCGGCCACCGCAGGGTGGAAACAAGCATGTATTGAAAACGATTTAGAAATCAGGCATCAATTTGCCCTTGTCAAAGGAAAGAACACCATTGATATTGAAATTGTCATGGACGCGATGGAAATCATGTACAGCCGTAGCGCAGAGGCCGTTTGTATCGTCAGTTCTGATAGTGATTTCAGAGGGCTTACTCTCAGACTTAAAAAGTCCGGGATTAAAGTCTATGGATTCGGAAACGCCACGACGGTCCCTTATTTCCGTCAAGCCTGTGATAAATTCTTTTTCCTCGGAGAAAAGAAGAACATCGAAACTGTCATTCCTGAAATCAAGAAATTGATTGATTCTTCAAAACCGGATGACAGTGGATATATCTATCTTCCGACTTTTGGAACCTCGTTGAAAGCGGCTTTACCAGACTTCAATTTCAAGGATTACGGTTTCAAGACGATGAAGGCGTTTTTTGAAAGTCGTCCGGAGATGTTTGAAATTCAAGTAAGAAACGCAGGTGTTTTTGAGAAGCATTTTGTCAGGAATAAGCCTATTGAAAAGAAAATTGTGTGTGAAGAAGCAGGGTATGAACGGGATATCATGGCTTGATCAAGGCTTGATTATGGCTTGATCACAATGGAAGTAAGCAAATAAATGAAAGAAATCAGTTTCAATGTATGCCGTGCCAGATATTTAAACAAAGAACTCAACCTCAATAGGGAAGAAAGCGTTGTATCGAAATCCTAAATACTTATGGCAGGTGTAATACGAACTATACCGATCTAAGGAATTTCGGAGAACTTTGGGGGAATCAAGTAAAGCGGCCTTGTTTTGAAGGAGAAGGCCTTTGGCTGACTAGAGACCATTTTTCTACTGAACTAATTCCCGTCTGGTTAAATAACTAAAGTATCCCTATTGACTTCTGTAAGCCTTTGTGCTATATTGTCTTCATTCAAAAGACCCCAAGAGGGTCTTGATAACCTAAAAAGGAAGAAGACTATGGAAACGATTGAAGAAGTTCTCGGTAAGGCGGATGTTGTTCGAGAGGTTAAGGCCCGCAGGGTTCTGAATGTCAGCGACAAAGACAGTGGCATCACCTTGGAAGAGATTGAAAAAAAGGGTGTCACGATTGAACGTCTTCTCGGTCTGGATGTCCCGGTATTCACCTATGGCGGTCAAGTCACCATTCACGGCAGGTTTAATGATGATATCAGTTCCGATCTTCGCGTCGCCGGTTATAAATCAGTCTTTAAGAACGGCAACGGAAGTCTCGGAGTCCGTTATGTCGCCGTTGACGGCGAAAAGAAACGCAGGCTTGAAGACATTTGCAGTCTCGGTGGGTGGTGGCGGATTACGATAGACAGCAAGGGTTGTCAGGCATACCGTTCTTTCAACGATAAACAGGCTTGCCTTGATTGCTACAACAGCGCCCCGACTGATTATATCGGAACCAAGTACGCCTTCCGCAGCGTCTATGGACGGTTTTATGTTGTTTCGGAGATCGGTGCCATCTATGAAAAAGATTTCTGGCGTCTTGCGGAATCCCTTAGCGGTCTGAATGAAGACGGGTACAAAAAAGCTTGTGAGGCTCGTGAAGATAAGAGGGAAGACGATAGGCTCCGTTACGAGGAAGAGAACAAGAACCGCCTTGCCAAGGAAGCAGAACTTTTGGCAAGGCGTGACGAAATCAAGTCTGGGCTGAACAAGAATTTGGAATCCGCTGGATACAAGAAGGTTGCCTTCAGCGGTCCCGGAACCTATGTCTATGCCTTTGCTTCGAAGTTCTGTTCCGACAAGATCGGGTATAACGTGGTGGAAGTCAAGAAGGGTGGCTTCGGAAGGACTTTGGAGCGTCATGTCCTTGTAAAAGACATTGCGGACATCCGTAAGGCGGTCTTTGATGGAAAGGTTAAAGTTATTGATGACCGAAACATGGAAGTTATGAAGAAAAAGGTTGTCTTCAAGGTCTAAAAAGACTACCCTATCCACTTGACAGGATAGGGGATTTTTTGTATAGTATCTGTATCAAAAGAACAAATGTCTTTAAAGAGAGGTTCTGACAAATGACCAAAGCAACTGAAACCAAGCCCGGCGTTTTTTTATTGGAGAATGACAAGACCTATGTTGAATACGATGCCAATGAAAAGGTTATTTTATGTAGGGATAAAGTTGACAGGAACAATGAACCTGCTTTCCTCACGACTTCGAAACGTGGTTTGAAGAAAGTTTGGCCGATGATCGAATTTTCCTTTACGGAAGAGACTCGCATAGGTGGAATTCAGCAACAGTGTATGGGACAGGGCATTCGCACCCATCGTTGGTGCATGATGGACTAATCTAGGAGCTGTATGAAAACAGAAGCACAAGTTAGCAAAGAATTCATTGATGATCTTAAGTCCCTGCTTAAAAAGTATAACGCAGAAATTGGAACGTTAAATCATTGGATGGGACATGCGGAATGTGGGAGTGACATCCGCATGACAGTATATATCCCCGGTGTTTATCAAGACGGCGAAACAATTCGGGAATACACCGAAATTGATCTCGGAGAATCTTTCAATTTTAAAAGTTAGTAACATGCATATCCTTGGAAATATACCCAGAGAACCTTTCTACATCGCCTGTAGTGGAGGTGTAGATAGTATGTTTATGCTGGACTTCCTCAGCAGATATCCGCAAAACCATTTTGAAATTTTGTTCTTTAATCACGGGACTTCTGATTGTCATAATGCAGAAGCGTTCCTTCGTAAGTTTTGTGATGAAAAAAAGTTTGTCTTGCATGTCGGGAATGCAAATCGAGAAAAGGACAAGAAAGAAAGTCAAGAAGAATACTGGAGATGTATCAGGTATGACTTTCTGAATCGGTTTGCTGACCGTCCGATCTTGATGGCGCATAATCTTGATGACGCCGTTGAATCTTGGATCATGTCTTCCATCAAAGGTGGAAATCCCGTTCTCTTGCCCTACAGGCGCGACAACGTAATCCGTCCATTCCTTACAGTAACTAAGAAACAAATTCAACACTGGGCTTCTAGAAACGGTCTTGTGTGGTGTCAGGATGAAAGCAACGGAGACACCGTCCATTTGAGAAATTATGTCAGACATATAGCAATGCCGATGATTCTACACATCAATCCTGGTATCCATTCGATGATCAGAAGGAAAATCATTGAAAGGGGAATTTGCTAAGATGAACAAAGTACTCTATTCCGGCAGTTTCAACCCATTCCACAACGGTCATTTATACGTTTACAATTTGTCCTGTCAGATGTTCGGAAAAGAAAATGTTTGGCTTGGTATCGGACAGAACAACATCAAAAAAACGCAGAACGGCGAACATCTTCGAAGGTCTCTTGTCCCTATCACCCAAAACGTCATCGTCTATGACGGGCTTACGGCAGATGTAGTAAAGAAACATGGTTTTAATTTGCTTGTGCGTGGAATCCGTCCAGGCAGAAGTCTTGAAGACGAACAGGATTTGATGTATTGGAACCACAAGCTTTGCGGTGTCAATACAATTTTTATCCCTACACCCCCTGAAATCAATCAAATCAGCAGCGGGGCTATCCGGGTTTTAGACCAATATAATCAAAAGCAAGAAATTTTCACCTTGATGAACAAGGATGTTTATCTTAGGTGGAAGAACAAAGAACCTCTTATCCCGATTGTCTTTGGACGCAGCTGTTGTGGAAAATCAACATGGATGAAGAAAAACTTTTATCGTGTTTGGGAATTTGACAAAGAATTTGGAAAGTATCTGGATGCAGACAAAGACAGTCTTGGAAAAATTAAAGACTTGTTCTATCAGAAGTCTGATGAATTCTTGTTTGAAACACATTCGTTAATTTCATCGGCTAATTGGGAAGGATTTGCTGATGATATGATTGGTAGGAAAGAGAGTGGTCAAGGACTGTGCCTTGATATTCCTATGCTTGGAATGTATTGGGATTATGTTCCTGATAGACTTAAAGGTTGTCTGGATCTTATTCGGTTTGAAGCCGAATTTGAAACTAGAAAACTGTTTTCTCAGAAGAGAGGGGCAAATCCAAATCTGATCGAATGCAGTGACTATTTCTATAAAGAAATGCCCTTCTGGGATTGCCAATTCGAAATCTATCCAGAACAAACGGAGGTTTTTAAGTAGTGAATGGGAAAAAATGGACATGCGAATTTGATGAAACAGGAGGTTATGATTGTACTTCTTGCGCATATATCATCAAAGAAGATGGTTTCGAAAGACTAAGGATTGATAATCTTCAGTTTCGTTACAAGACGGCATGGGACAGGAATGTCCCTGATGTTGAAATGACGGCTTTGGCAAATAAGATTGTCAAACTTCTTAATGAAGAAGGGGGTCTAAAAATGGAAGAACAAAAAAATGAATATGTGCTTCAGGCGATTGTGAAGTCTGAAGATTGTGTTTATGTCAAGGGGATTAAGTGTGATTTTTACACAAACACCATTAATTTGAGCTATTTTCTTATTGATGATTGTGTCCCTGTTAAAACAAATGAACAAAGATGGTTCAGGGTTAATTCTATTCCGAAGAGTTTGAAAATTAAGGGAAGTGATAAATCGACGAATTATAGATTTACTCTTAAAAACGGAATAACACCTTCTGCTCTTTTACCGGAGAAAATTGAATCCGAAGGATCTAGTATTCCAGAAGAATATGAGAACGTCGCCGGTTGTTATAAAATGGAATGCGACACCATCCCCGGTGAATGGGAAGAACGACCTTTCACCTTGGAAATCATCTATAAGAGCAATGATTTCGAATGGTTGAAAACTGTTTATCCCCACCAGCATTTCCTTTTAGATCAAATTGAATGTCCGTCAGACCTTCTTGATTCTATAAAACCCTGTATTGCCGATAGGAAGCAGATGTATACCTTTATCAGGGATTACATCAAAAAGAACATCAACCCCAAAGTCGCGTCAATCACCAGTGACTATGATTTCGTTTTCACCGTAGCGCGTGACGTTAAGCTTTATGAACCGATACATACCGAAAGAAACGCAGGGACATCAAAGCGCCCTAAGTGGGTTAATGACATCAAGGATAAAAAGACTATTATGATCTATAGTATCACTACAGAAGCTTCTTATTTAAAGGGCGGTTGTCATTATCCCGATCCTGTCATCGGGAAGAACGCAAAAGATTTGGATGAAAAAATCAACAAGACTTTGGAAGAAATCATGAAGGAAATCAACAAGGAATTTTGTGAATGCCCAACCTGTAAAGGATGGGGATATGTGGAGGTAAAATGAAGAGGATTTTCAAAAAAGAAGAATTGCTAAATCTTGATCTGCCTTATGAAAACTGCATTGTTGACACGATTATAGAGCAAAAGAGATGGTCAACAGTACATAAAATTGTTTTTCAGTATGACGGGCGGTTTTATGAAACCACATACCAAAATGGTTCTACAGAAATGCAAGAAGAACGTCCTTGGGAAGACCAAAAGGAAATCGAATGCTGGGAAGTAGAACCGAAGGAAAAGAAAATCATTTGTTGGGAAAGAATTAAGGAGAACTGATATGTGTAAATTTTGCGGACATGAACGTCATATGTGCAATGATTATAAGACA
>JALNVE010000037.1 GCA_023227695.1 Paludibacteraceae bacterium | reverse complement strand
TCAAAATAAAAAAATACAAATCAAAAAAAATATCCATTCCAGCAAGCTAGCTTGCTGGAATGGATAAATCATAGTATGTTTGTCCAATAAAACCTGTAACGCTTATTTAGGACTTGATATAATATAAACAGATATCAGAATCTATTATAAGTTAAATGTGCTCTAAACAGACCTGTTTTTTAATAATTATTAGAATTATTGTATGATTGAAAAATCCATTTATTTTTGTAAATTTGAGATATAGGATTCATAAACTATGAGGTAATCTTAGTTATGACCAATTACATTAAATCTTTAATTTTAAAATATATAGATATGGGAAAAAGCATTAAAGGAACAAAAACCGAAAAAAACCTTCTCACCTCTTTTGCTGGTGAATCACAAGCCAGAAACCGTTACACCTATTTTGCCAGTGCAGCTAAAAAAGAAGGATACGAACAAATAAGCGCTATATTCGAAGAGACTGCAAACCAAGAAAAGGAACATGCTAAAAAGATGTTCAAATTTTTGGAAGGAGGAATGGTTGAAATAACAGCATCCTACCCTGCTGGCACCATCAGCACTACTGAACAAAATTTGGCAGCAGCTGCTGCGGGCGAACATGAGGAGTGGAACCTCGATTACCCTAAATTTGCTGAAATTGCAGAAGAGGAAGGTTTCCCCGAGATTGCTAAGATGTATAGAATGATCAGTATTGCAGAAAAAGGTCACGAAGAGAGATACCTTACTCTTCTTAAAAACCTAAAAGACGGCAAGGTGTTCAGTAAAGATGTAGAGGTTGAATGGCAGTGTCGTAACTGCGGATTCATTGTTAAGAGCAAAAACGCCCCTGATGAATGTCCTGCATGCATACATCCACAAGCTTATTTTGAGGTAAAAAAGACTAATTATTAATCCGGATGGTGTTCATTGTTACACTTTGAACAATCAATGGCATTAAAAACTGTATAGGCGGCATTTCAAACGATTTGCCGCTTTTTTTTGAACATATTAAAAGGGAAAAGCGAAAGGTGCGCGGACTGTTTCTTTAACCACGAATTAACTTTGAAATCAGCTCTAATTCAACACACCCATAGGCTTTTCTTTTGTACTTGACACAAAAGAACCGGATCCTCAGAAATGAAAAAAGGCAAGGGATAGAATCCATTGCCTTTTTTTATATCATCAAAGTATTGATTAGTTCTTCTTTTGTCTTTCAATGCTGATCTCTTCAATTAAAATACTGTTCTCGAAAATACCAGTTTGTTTAGTTCCACTTGCAAAGATGTAGACACCCTTACCGTTTCTCTTTCCAGTTTTGAATTCTCCTTCATATCTATCGCCAGTAGCAAAAGTATAAATTCCTTTACCTTCTGGCAAGCCTTCTACGAAGTCACCCGTATAAATATCACCCGTTGGATAAGTATAAGTTCCTTTTCCATGACGTTTGCCATTCTTAAACTCACCTACATATTTAGCACCTGATTTATAAAGATAAGTTCCTTTTCCATCAAACTTACCTTCTACAAACGTACCGTCATATACCTCACCATCTTCAAAAGTAAACACACCTTTACCGTTTCTACATTTACCTTTGCATTGTGAATAAGCGTTAGCACCAACAAACGCAAGCGCCAAAGCGATAATCAATAGTTTAATCTTCATAAGTATTCTTTTTTTTATTTTTCTTTCAATGTTCCAACCGTAGATATGATTTTATGTCATCCATGGCATTCAACGCGTACAAATATAGAAAATAATACTAATATATGTTATTATTTTTCTGAAAAATAACAAAGACAATCGACGATAAAACAGATTTTTAGATAGTCTTTAAATCTGATTTTTTATCCAATTCAGAGAACACGCTGTTGTTACTGATAAATTCAGGAACGACCTCCTTGATTTTAGCCACCAATTTAAACCGATCACATGTTGGCATCAAAGCATGTAGTTCTTCTATTTTATTATCAACCTCTTCTTTGTCGTATTTTCGAACCTGAGCCCTCATAATCTTAGGATGATGAGTAGGCAATGTACCCTCCTTCGTAGCTAACAACTCCTCATACAGTTTTTCGCCTGGACGAAGGCCTATCTCTCTAATCTCAACATTCTCTATTTTAGATAGTTTGATCATGTTCAAAGCCAAATCATAAATCTTGACGGGTTTACCCATATCGAAGACAAATATGTCGCCACCTGTACCCATTGCACTGGCTTCCAATACCAAGTCACAAGCTTCAGGAATAGTCATGAAATAACGGATAATTCTCTTGTCAGTAATCGTTAAAGGACCTCCATGTTCCAATTGCTTTTTAAACAACGGAATAACAGAACCATTTGATCCCAATACGTTTCCAAATCTAGTGGTGATGAAATGTGTTGTTCCATTTGAATGACTTTGAGTAAAGATTTCTGCAACACGTTTAGTTGCTCCCATCACATTGGTAGGATTAACAGCCTTATCTGTTGAAATCATCACAAACTTGGACACCCTATATTTGACAGCCAATTCAGCCACAGTCTTAGTACCAAACACATTCACTAAAATAGCTTCGTAAGGATGTTCCTCCATGAATGGAACATGTTTATATGCTGCTGCATGATAAATAATATCAGGATGAAAATCATTAAAGACCCCCTCCATTCTATCTGCATCTTTCACATCGGCTATGACAAATTCCATTTTACCCACGTGCCTTTTATAAGGCTCAGAATTCTTCATTTCAAACTGAAAATCATAAAGAGGAGATTCAGCCTGATCCAACATAATGACCTTTGCCGGATTATAGGCAATCACCTGTCTAGCTATTTCACTACCAATAGAGCCTGCTGCCCCGGTAATCAACACCACCTTACCTTCTATCTCGCGAATGACATTGCTTTTATCCAATTCGATCTGTTCTCTTTCCAAGAGATCCTCAATTTTGATGTTTTGGATCTGATTAGAAGTGAATTTTCCATCAATCCATCCGTCAATATGAGGAACTGCCTTTACTTTCAGACCTAGTTCCAAACAACGACCGATGATAGCTTGTTTATGCCTTACTCTTATGGAAGGAATTGCGATGATAAGATGATCAACATCTTTATCACTTACAAACTCTGGATTTAATGCTTTTTGGGCTGACAGAACAGGAATACCGTTCAAAGATTTATTTATCTTAGACTGATCATCATCCACAAAAGCTACGATACGATAACGGTAGTGAACATCCTGCAGCAATGCATTTCTCGCAATGATTCCTGCACTTCCGGCTCCGTATATGATGATGTTTCTTCTGGCTATCTTATGGTCAATAAAAAACTCACCATACAAATATTTGATACATACTCGCATAAGAATCATCAAAACAGCAACCAACGCTATTTCGAAAAGCATCTCTGTATTCAGCATTAAACAACAAGAAAACGCAGGATATGCTATGGAGATAAACCTTAATACGATAAAAAACACAAAGACCAACAAGCTTGACTTAACAATTTGAACTACATCATTAAATCCAGCATGACGAATAATTCCGTGATATGGTTTTGTGATGAAAAAAGCCGACATATATAGCAACACTACAACACACAATCTGAGCAACAGATTGACTTTGACGCCATACATGAAAAACAAAGGACTTTTAACAAGACAAATAAGCAGGAACACAAATAAGACTATCGAAAGGTCCATCGATAAAATGAACCATCTAGATATTGACTTACTGCTATATCTGTCAATGATATAACGGAACAACAAACCGAAAATATTATCTTTTCTCATTTCTTTTTTCTAAACTAATGTCTCATTAAAAAAATGATAGACAACCAAAAACATACGATTAAAATCCGCTTTGCTATATTTCATACTTCTCAACAGCGTATTTCTTATTATGCTATGCAAAAATAGCATTTTTTATCCAATCATCCGTAATGAAGAATCATTTCTTTCCGAAACAATCGGCTCTAAAAGAGAAGAATCGGATATTCTTTCAATCACATGCCAAGCATTCTTCTTTCCATTCTCCGCATCATCTTCACATGCTGGCTTGCATGAACCATCTTCAACTTCGAAAAGAGGACTAATAGAAACTAAGCTTCCCTCTAATGTCTAACAAAAACAAAAAAACTTCCAACAGGAAGTTATATCCTATTGGAAGTTCTATGAATCAAAGCTATCGTTTTCTATTACTTCGCTATTGCATCTTTTATACAACCAACGATATATTTCACATCTTCATCTGTCACACATGGACCGCTCGGCAAACACATACCCACCTTGAATAAAGATTCACTGACTCCATTGAGATAAGCAGGACAGTCCTTATAAACCGGCTGCTTATGCATAGGTTTCCACAACGGACGACTCTCGATTCCATTTTTCTCCAAAACCAAACGCAAAGCTTCAACATTCGGATTCGGTTCACAATCAGTATGGACAGAGTCTCCGCCATGAGTTACGCCCGCAGCTCCGCCTACAGCACCTGTAACTGCCTCTGCATAAGCATTCTCCTGACCTATTATTCTCAAACTCTTATCCAATGTGATGGTGCACAACCAAAAGTTTCCATCAAAACGCTGATCTGCAGGTTGTCGATGCACTATAATACCTTTGACATCAGCCAACAAATCTTCATACATTTTCTGAACATGCTGATGATGAGCCACATGATCGGCAGCAACCGTCATCTGTCCACGACCAATTCCGGCACAGATATTACTCAATCGATAATTATATCCAATCTTCTCATGCTGATAATAAGGATATGCCTCACGTGCCTGAGTAGCATAGAACATGATTTCCTTTTTAGCCTCAGCATCCGGACAAATCAAGGCACCACCGCCACTTGTTGTGATCATCTTATTTCCGTTGAAAGAAAGCACTCCATATTTTCCGAAAGTACCACAAACTTTGCCATCGTACTTTGAGCCAAAACCTTCAGCAGCATCTTCTATAACAGGAATGTCATAATGGTTAGCAATCGCCATTATCTCATCTATCTTAGCTGGCATTCCGTACAAATAAACGGGGATGATAGCCTTCGGTTTCTTACCTGTTTTAGTTATGCGGTCTTTGATTGCCTCTTCCAACAGCAGAGGATCCATATTCCATGTTTCAGCTTCCGAATCCACAAAAACAGGAGTTGCACCCAGATATTTAATAGGATGACTGGATGCACAGAAAGTGAAGCTTTGAACAATCACCTCATCGCCAGCCTCGACTCCAGAAGCTATTAAAGCCAAATGGATGGCAGCCGTCCCCGCACTTAAAGCAACGATTTCCTTTTCACCTCCAACAAACTGTTTTAGGTCTTCCTCAAATGCATTCACATTCGGACCCAATGGAACTACCCAGTTGGTATCAAATGCCTCTTGTATAAATTGTTGTTCTTTACCGCTCATGTGAGCTAAGCAAAGATAAATTCTATTTTTTGCCATAATTACTATTTATATTCTATATCAGAAAATAATCAAAGGATTAAGGATTCTTACTTTATTGTTAATTATCCACATTAAGTTTCATATCTTCGTCAGTTAGGAAAGGTTCTGACTTGGGTTGTCTATCAATTTCTGGGAGTTTTTGCCATTCAGAACCATATGTTTGATATTTTTTTTTGTTTTTTGACTCATTATATGTCACATAATGGCCAGGGCAATCACCTGTAACAGCACCAGTTATCATCCTCAATGCTTCTAGTTGACATACATGTTTTTCTAACGAAAAAAGATGTTCATCTAAATATCGATTTCCAACCTTATTGTCTCGCCAAACCCTTCTGCAAATTTTCTGTTGCATTTCCTTACTGACAGAACCATTCCAACGTTCAATAATTTCTCTTTTTTCTGTATCAGAAAAGAAAGACGAAGTACTATCCTTGGATAATGCCACTCCTATATTTTTTAAATTTGATTTCAGTTTAGTCTTACTATAACCCATAGGACGAAAACTATTCCAAGTTTCATCAAAAACATTGAAACTAAAATGTTTTTTTTTAGCTATTTGTAAAGTTTTATCGCATAATTCATCTTTAATCCACAATTTTTCACCTTTCCCAAATTTCAAATAATAACTGTATGACTCCTTAGATGTATATGAAATTTCAACCAAAATAGGTCTAAACACTTCATCATGTAACACATGAACTCCAAATCCACGTTGTAAACGAGGGCGAGCAAATGGTTGCAAACCTATAGAATTTAATTTATCAGTAAATTCAAATTTGGGAAATTTTACATAATCTAGAGAAGGGCGAATAATATAAATAACAGCTTGGCGTTCACCGTCTTCCTTCATCCATGTATATCTATCTTGATCTTTATCATATGGACACATAGCAAAAAACAAAGCTATGTCCAAATCGTCTGTAAAATCAAGAACTTCCGTACTCAATCCATAATGTTGAGCCAATCCTTCATAATCAATATTGAATCCATGACGATTAAAGAATCCATTTACAACAGGATGGGAATCAAGTAGTTTTTTAAAAACCACAAAACGCATTCTGTTCAAGAACACTTCTACATCCGTAGCATTATTTCTGTAAATAGTAGGAAGACATGGTTTATATTCTCTTTCTTGTCCTCTAAATAAAAATGGATAATCCCTTGCGCATGGAATAAGGACCTTTTCTCCTTTTTTAGAAATCACAACCTCAAATGTATCAGGTTCAGGAGTAAAATGATTCATCCATTCCTGACGTTCAAAAGGCAGAGTATAAGCTTCTCTTGCTTTCTGCATCTGTTGTTTTAATTCTTGAGGTGTATATATTTTATATTCCATTTACAAATCACATTACTCTAAATCAAAACAATACACTTGAAAAATATAATCTAAAAACAAAAAGTGTTCTTTATTTATTGTATTTTATCACCTTTGCGGGCACACCCACAACCACAGCATAATCAGGAACGTCTCTAACCACAGAAGCTCCGGCTCCGATGATGCACCATTTGCCAACTTTCACTCCTGGAATCAAGGTCGCACCAGCGCCTATCCAAGACCCTTCTCCTACATGCACGTTACCACAAAGCGTTGCATGAGGTGAAATATGCACATAATCACCAATCTGACACTCATGATCAACGGATGCACCTGTATTCACAATGCTATGTTTACCGATACAAGCATCCGTTTGTATGATGGCTCCATGCATCACAACAGAACCCTCTCCTATCTGAACTGTCTTTGCAACAATAGCAGAAGGATGAATGGCTGTGCCGAAATCAGCATTCAGTTTTTCAACAATTTTCTTCCTTGTTGCATTAATACCGATACTGACGATAACAGGAGACAACACATCAGTCTTATGATATACAGGATAGCCCTGCAATTCATTTATATCAGGATTGTCATCTACCAAGCCATCAACTCTAACATTCTGAGCCTCCAGTATATCAATAATCACTTTAGCATGACCACTTGCTCCGTATAAATACATTGTATATAGATTATGATAGTTTCAAATCAATTATGACCATTGAAAAACTCCACAGTAACTTGTCCCTCTTGAGAAATGCCTTCTCGTTTAATAACCGTCTTCAATGTAATGAAGATAACCTTCAGATCTGTTATGAATGATAGATGATCAACATACCAAACATCCAGTTTAAACTTTTCAGTCCATGAAATTGCATTTCGTCCATGACACTGAGCCCATCCGCTTATACCCGGACGTACATCGTGACGACGCGCCTGTTCCTTCGAATATAATGGTAAATATTGAGGCAACAAAGGACGAGGACCTATCAATGACATATCTCCTTTCAACACGTTAATCAACTGAGGCAATTCATCAAGGCTAGTTGATCGGACAAACTTACCGACTTTCGTCAAACGTACTTCATCCGGCAAGAATTTGCCTTCTGCATCACGTTCATCGGTCATCGTTTTATATTTAATCACCTTGAATATCTTACCGTGCAATCCGGGTCTTTCCTGAAAGAAAAAAGCACCGACACCTTTGTTTGCAAAATGAAGCCATATTGTCACCACGATGAACACCGGCGACAAACAGATCAGCACAAACAAGCTCAACACAAAGTCTAGAAATCTCTTAAAAAAGCACTTATACATATCTCTTTTCTAATCACTCATATCATTCAAAATGCTTTATGATTATCTCATAAGCATTTTTCGGATTATAATTTTCTTTAAAAAATTGATAGCCTCGTTCTCCCATCTCTTTTATAATCTCAGGATTTTCCATGAAACGATTAAGTCCTGCATTAAAACTAGAGACGTCATCACTGTATGCAGCTATTCCATAACCATTCCGTTCAGCCATAGTTCCTATATCAGTACTTCGGTCTGTTGCACACAGAACTGGCATACCATTTTTCAGATAAGCCAACAACCTTGATGGATAATTAGGTATGGAAAAACGATAATCCAAAAAAATCAGACCAACATCACATGCACGTACGATCTCATCATACTCCTCGCGAGGCAATGCGCTATGCAAGGTTACATTTTGATGATGATTTGTCTGTACATATTTTTCCAATTTCGAGTACTCTGTTCCTGACCCAACGATAAGGAAATGAGCCATGTCATTCTTTTCATTGGCCTTCAATGCCTGAATAAGGAAATCGATGCCTTGGGGTTTTCCTAAATTTCCTCCATAAACAAAAATCGTTTTGTCGGTAGGAAGTCCGTGTTTCGCTCTGATCTGAGCAACAGACAAACTCGATTCTCCCTCTTTTATGGACCCTGCAGGAAGTGCTTCATCTTCACAATTCGGACAAACCTCAACAATGTTTTTATCCAGCCAAGAATTCTGACTAAGAAGATACTCCACATTTCGAGGACTCATGCAGCCAATGTAATCACTTGCTTCGTAAAGGCTACGCTCCTTCTTCAAAAAATACTTATGAATAAACGAATTCTGTTTCATCATACAAATATCCACAGCATTTTGAGGAAAAATATCCTTCAACTGCAGATAGGTCTTAGCATGACAGCGATTTTTTACCCATTCAACAGCCTTCGTGAAAGTAATCGGAGGCGTACTATAGGTAACCAAATCAAACTTCACATCACCTAAATAATGCTTAATCGCACTCTTAAACTGATGTTCAACCAACAAAATTCCAACTCCTTTTTCAATGACATTGCATTTCTGCATGTTTAAGGTTTTTACGCCCAAAACACGAACGCCATGAACTTCGCGCAATTCGGTATTCTGATGATAACGTCTCTCCAATGGAGCCACTACATATACATTATGCCCATTGTCTCTGAAACAACGCATCAAATCAGTATATAACCCAGGAGCCTCAACATCGTCGAAACGACATATTGTCAAAAATAGAATATTCATTTGTACAACTACATTTTTTTCGTACAACTTAGGAGTTGCTACCCCATCACATTTTTGTCTTCATTCTTTGAGAAAAGCCACCTACATATTTTGTAGAGAGCCAAGAGATGGATAATGTTATGACTACAACAGTAAAGAAGATAGGCCAACTCTTTATCAATCCCATTTCCACAAAGACATTAACAACTACCATGTGATAAACATAAATAGCATAAGAGATGTCCATCTTTATGTCTAATTTAGGAAATCTAAAAGCAAATCCTAGAGCGAACAAACATAATGTCAAGATCTGGAGGCTTCCAAAATATCCAATTTTCATATCAATATCCGACCAAAAGAAGAAGAATGACATGGCAAAAAATGTCCACCAATACTTTTTCAGGAAAGGAAGGATTCTATCTGAAAACTTACTGACAAATGTACCTAAAAAGAATACCCATAATTGAGGGAGCACGGTAACATCAGCAAGTTTAAAGATTATAACTGGTATTCTACTCTGATAGAGATAAAAGAAATGACTAAAACCTGCCATCAAAAGAAACAATAAAATCCAAGTTTGAATTTTCTGTCGGTCAAGCCATTTAAAAGAGAACCAGATTACAATATAAAACTCAATAATAGGAGGTATTGTCCATAAAGATCCATTGGGGCAACCTACACCATAACCACGTAAACTCTCTGGGGTCCAAAATTGGAAGAAGGTACTTTGCCCTACTCCAAACAACACAAAGTCTTTCATGTTGATTGGATCATGATTAAATATCAAAATACATATTAATTCGACTAACACACAGACCCATAATTCAGGGAATAGTCTTAAAACTCTTTTTAAAAAAAAGGTTTTCGTATCGGGGGTTCTTTCTATTGACTTATATATCAAGAAGCCACTCAACATAAAGAAAACAGGAAGACCTAAGAAAAAATGAAGGAAGCGATCAATCACAAAAGGAAATTGAACTTCCAAATGATACATCATATGTCCTGCAAAAATCTGAAGGCAGCACAACAGTCTAATTAGATTTAAAGAATTATCTCTCGAAATTGCTTTAGAAATACTATTATCACCCATCGTATTACATTTACTTTATATAAAACTACAAACGCAAAAAATATTTTTTGTTTTTTAGCCTAATTTTTAATTTTTCAAAAAGTTTACTACTGCCTGTTTCGTCATCTTATTCTCTGTCACAAAACACTCAAGAAGTTTATTGCAATTCAATTCATATTTTCCAACCTCAAGAGATGACAAATAAGAGTTCAGTTTCGAAACCAAGTCATCACAATTCTCCAAAGAAACACCCAATCCATGTTTTTCTACGAAATCGCCTTGAATTCCTCCGTGAGTTACCAGCATTGGTTTTTTATAAATAAGTGAGACATAGAATCTGTTAGACAATATAGAAGAGTGAGATTTCACTTTTGGATAGTAGATATTCAAGAACGAGCATTTCTTAACATACTCCGGTTCTTCCTGTTTGTTGTAATATCCAACAAAAGATATATTATCACACTTTTTCACCTTTACATATTGCATCAAACTCTCAGAAGAAGGACCTTTACCAACAAACTGCAAATCAACATCATTCCTACCAACAACAGCATCGATGACCTCCACATTACTGTCGTGATTTCTTATAGCTCCGATAGTAAGGATTTTGATTTTAGCATTCGATTGATAATGAATATTTTTAGCATTATCCGCCTCTTCCTGATTCAAATTATGAGATACCAAATAATCTGCTTTTGGAAGATACTTGATAAAACCCGGAGACGATACAACATTCAAGCCTGCACTCTTCACTATCATTTTATACAAAAACTTTAAGAACCAAATTTGTTCAAAAGCAAGATCTCTTAAATCCAAGACAAAACGTTTTCTGTAGTTGGACAACAATGTAAAAGCAAGAAATATCGCTACCTGAGAAGAAAAGACAACAATCTTTTCATACTTTTTATTCTTAAGTACCTGTTTAATAAATGAGCTATATTTAAAATAAAGAGAAATTTTATTCACTTGCTCACTACATTTAAAAGTCAAGTCATTTTCTGCTTCACTATGATCTCGATTCCACAAAATGATATCATAATCAATATGTGCCTCATCCAGATATTTCGTGTAAATTTCCACATAGGGAGACGCCCATCTATTATTAGCCAATATTAATCCAACCTTCATATATCAGTCGCATTTGAGTTTATACTCTTTTCTGCTTCTTTTTTATATTACAAAAAAAATCGTGTATAATCATTCGCTCATCTTTCAGATTTATCCCAACTGATTACTTTAGCTTAGCCTCAACATGTCTGCATGCGTTACCGTCACCATAAGGATTAACAGCATGAGAAATATCTTTATAACAAGCCTTATCGTCAAGAAGACGTTATGATCTTTTATTTATTATCTCTTTGTAGTAATCCACATATTCCTTGGCTGTATTCCGAATATCAAATTCCGTAAATTTCTTACGGACATTTTCTTTCATTGTCATCAACTGATTATAATCCAGTGCCAAAAAATCATTGACAGATTTGCAGCAGGCTTCCACAGTCGGAGTCTCAGCCAAGAAACCAACCTTACCGTTCTCCAACGCCTCTGGTACTCCGCCTACCGGGGTGCAGATCGGAACACAACCAACAGACAATGCCTCTAACAGCGTCACGGGCATTCCTTCGAAGATGGAAAACAAGCAGAACGCATCGCTCTCATTCATCATACTAGGAACATCATTTCTTTCACCTAAATAGACTATTCTGTTGCATATATAAGATTGGATTTCCTTAAATATATTATCATTTTCCTCCTTTCCGGCAATGAGCAAAACCACATCTTTACCCTCCTCTATCAGCTGTTTAAAGACCTCACACATTACGATCTGATTTTTCTGAGGAGAAATTCTGCCTGCATGAACAAACAAACGAGTCTGAGGAGTCAAACGGAATTTCTCAAGTCCAGCAGGCTGAATCTGAGGAGTAGGAACGCCATTATATATCAACTTGCTATCGACACGATACAACTCTGTGAAAGACTGTTTTGATGCATGTGAAATTGTAACAGGATGAATCCAACCTTTTTTAAAACAGAATCTTTTAAGAAAAGCAAATCTTAAATCCCAAACAGTTCCCTCGTTATAGGAATCGTTATGCATCGTATAAAAGAAGTTTTTACTCCTATGCAACAACAAAACCGCCAAAGCGTAATAAGCAAAAAAACCATGTATATGAACAACATCAGCATCTTCATGACGAAGAAATTGAAAGACTCTCCATATCAACACAAGCTTCGAAACTACGCCATTACTCTGCATTGAAACAACGGAGACTCTTTTATCCAATTTATTCAAAAAGACGTCATTCTCTCCAATCTCTAACAACAAACCAATTTTGACACTCTCCGTCTTCACCATCTTATTGGAAAGATTGGTAATCATTGCTTCTATTCCTCCGCTACGTAAGGAGGCATGCATATGCAAAATCTTCATAAATCAAATTCTAAATAACACTTCCGACAGAACACTCATTTATTCTGATTCAGTTTTTTCAACTCAAAATAATCTCGACGAATGAATAAATGAAAAGCATTCAAAACCAGCACCGCCCAAAAGAATCCAAACCAAGACACACGGACAAAAATGCGATGAGAAGGATTGGAAATATTCTTTATATCAATATGTAATTTATGATAAAGATTTTTTATCTGCCTATAAGGCATTGCGTTCATATCCAACACATTCATAATTTCTTCCAAATTATGTCGGTCTACGAATCTACTTATCTTAGGATACTTTACCTTTGATTGATCATACAACAACATCGATTCTGCAAGAGCTGAATAATTCATATTATTCATGGCACTACCCGGACGATTATAGTAATAATACAGATGTAAGTTTGACGATTTTATTCTCTCGCAGAAAGTCAGATAAGAATATAAAAACAACTGATCCTCTGCATATTTCATTTTTTCATTAAAGTGCAACGAATTCTGCTCAATGATATCTCTTCTAAAAAAGCAAAGCCATAAATTTCCTGAGATAACTGTTGAATCAAAGAACTGTTCAAAATCACAGATTTCTGTCTCTTTTACGTTTATCGCATTTAAATCTGAATTTGATGACGCACTGTTCCATCCGAATAACAAGGCATCTAACTTATCCTTTTCAACCAAAGTTTCGCATTGCTGCAATGCGTCAGCAGACAACCAATCATCAGCGTCTACAAACATCAGATAATCACCCTTGGCATTATCCAAACCCGAATTTCGGGCACTGCTTACGCCTCCATTTCGTTTATGAAAGACACGAATACGAGAATCTTTCTGATTCCAGTTATCGCATATTTCTGCAGAACGGTCAGAACTACCATCGTCAATTAACAACAATTCCCAATTTTGATAGGATTGTTGTTCGACACTCTGTACACAACGATCCAAATAGGCCTCTACATTATATACAGGAACGACTATAGAGATTAATGGTTGCTCCAAATTCATTTTGTCTTACATTGATGAAAAAAAAATCATTCTTTTGTCTCTTCAACGACCTTGCCCAAGGCATCAATAAAACCATGACCATATTTCATGTCCGGTTCCATATAATTACCTTCAGCCCATTCATTCCAAGACTTCATCATCACAATCTTATTACGTTTCTTCTTTACATTTTCAAGAACACGGCGAGCCAACTTTTCAAAATTGGAAGGCGTTGCATTCATATATACGAAACCATTAGAGCCACTTCTTGGCGTATGATCCATATTTGGGATAATAACGGGAGCTACATCCTCTCTGGAATCATAGCGCTCAACCCAAATATGCTTCATAACGTTCTCGTATTTTATTATATCCGGACGATGAAGTAAACTATTTCTACGATATTGATAAGCTCGAATGATATGCTTTATTGACAATCTGGTATCAGGAGTAAAATCACCTATTCTCTCACTTCTTATCTGGAAATTCACACAATCGAAACCCAAATTTCTCAACTTTTCAAACTCAGCATCATCATTCGATGATATAGCCATCCAATAGAAACTGTCTGCAACACCATTTTTTTTCAGAAGCCCATTCCATTGAGCCATGAACTCTTTCACCTGAGGATAGTCTAGCGGATGATATACAAGGAACATAGGACGACCATCAAAAGTCAAATAACGTGGGTCCTTAAAAAACGGAAGACAATAATTGAAATGAGCAAGATTATCTTCCTCTCCTGGATAGGTCTGTTCCATGATAAGCGTATCTTTAGAAGCATCCTTATCCCAAAGTTTTTTATACCAACTCTCATTTGCCCATGCGAACATAAATGGAAAATCAGGGCTTTGAGTTTTCAGCATTCTTTCAGCAGGCATGTTGAGCAACATTTTACCTGCCCACCAATAATGCCAATAGGCAAAGCCAAAGACACCAGCTGCTCTTGCCAACTCAGCCTGTTTATCTGCAACTTCAGGAACACGCAAATCGTAATAACCCAAATCAGAAGGAACCTTAGGTTGATAATGTCCACGGAACAAAGACCTTGCCTTTCCTACATTGGTCCATTCCGTGAAACCTTTACAATACCATTTATCATTAAAATCGCAAGGGTAAAATTGTGGCAAATAGTAAGCCAACACCTTTGCTCTTCCGTCATTATTATTAATTTCCATACTATCTTACAATTTCTTTACAAACAGGAAAGGGTCTTTATATTAATGGTTAAAAATGATATGCAAAATTGAGAATTTATTCTTCAACTTTTCTCATTCTCTTGATAACTTTAGCAGGATTACCAGCAGCGATCGAATAAGGAGGGATATCATGTGTGACAACTGCATTTGCAGCAACGATAACACCATCTCCTATCGTTACGCCAGGCATAACAGACACCTTATCTGCCAACCAAACATTATTTCCTATAATAACAGGACCTTTAGATAAGATTTCACGATCAAAGGGATGTGAATCCAATCCTTCTCCATCCGTTTTACCATGTGTATTATCTGTAATAAGCACGAAACGTCCTGTCAATAAATTATTTCCGATTACAATTTTATTTATGGTCGTTATATGAGAAAACTCTCCAATATTACAATTATCACCTATCCTCAGTTCTCCTTTTGTTTCCATATAAGGAAAATGCCAAGATTCTAACATACAATGATTTTGGACAATAGCATTTTCTCCAATGAAGATATTTTGTGGATTTTCTGTTGTTAAATGTCCATATATAATAGATCCTTTTCCAAAACTTCCAAAAGAGTTTTTTTGTCTTGACGTATTAAAATTGAAGCAAAAAGCCATTTTGCAATCACACAAAAAGCGATTTGTCTTTTGAATGATCACACCTAAAAATCTGCCCAAGACAGATAATAATCGAATAATAAAATTACGCATGGATTAAAAATGAGAGAGACAAACAAGCAAAAGTCACAAATAATTATTTAGTTCAAACTTACAAATATATGTTATTGTTAATTTTGTTGGATCTGGGCAAAAACAGACAAATTTGTCTGTTTTCCCGAATTGATCCTGCATAGGTTAACTTGGAATAATTGTATCTTTAGAATCGTTTTTATTGTTATATTAAAAACAATCGATACAAAAACTAGTATTTTTCATTACATTACAAATATACAAAGCTGGATTCAAGCGGACAATGCAACCTCATTTAAATCCAAGTTTGTCAATTGTTTAAATTTTTGTAAAGGAGTCATATACCCTAATCTTTTCCTCGGTCTCGAGTTTAAGATGTTTTGA
>JALNVE010000036.1 GCA_023227695.1 Paludibacteraceae bacterium | reverse complement strand
GCATCATCCAAAACTGCCAAAATATTGCTTACGAAACAGGAACAAGGAAAACGGGAGGAATAACAGGAAGAAACGACGGCATTATCCTTAATTCATACAACAGAGGAGAATTAAACAGCAATACAGAAGTAGGAGGAATAGCAGGATACAATGGGGGCTTTGATGGCATAGAAGGTAAAATATACAACTCTTACAATATCGGCTACATTACTTGTTCTGAGAGCTATGCTGGAGGCCTAGTTGGTTCAAATAATATTGTAGGAGAAGTTACGAACTCATATAATGCAGGAAAAATTGCTGCTTTCAATAAAAGTGGAAGCCTTATAGGAGAAAACAAAGGTCAAATAAACCATTGCTTCAAATGGGAAAACACGTTAAAAGAAGAAATTGGTACAAATGAAGGTTTCATAGATCAATCTGGCACATTTACACAAGATGGCAACATTTGTACTCTGACAGAAAAGATAGACTCAATTAACGATCTTAGTTCAACCTTAAATTCTTGGGTCGGAAATCAACAAGATTCTATATTCCTAAAATGGGGAAATGATAGCATTGACAAGCCTAGTAATAATCTTTTCCCTATCCATACGTCCTCTTCAAAAGAGTTACACAATGTTTTGGTTTACAACTTTCATGGAGAAACGGTTTCGAACACTTACATAGCTCCCGAAAACACCACCATTACCATCAAAGTTGTTTATGAGGAGGGTTTTATTTTAGACAGCGTTGTCACTTGGAATGATGACAAAACAATTCCTACCTCCATTAATAACAATACTATTTCATTTATAATGCCAAACAACGATGTCTCTGTTTATCTTTATTGGGAAAAGAATGAACACACATCAACAAATATGACAAAGGAGACAGAGAATCCATTAACAATATATTCAAAAGACCAAAGCATTTATATCTCAACTTATATAAATACAGAAATAGTCATCTATTCGATAACAGGTCAGCTTATCAGAAGATTTGACATGGAAAAAAATACAAAAAAAAGAGTTATGTTAACTCCCGGAATGTACCTCGTCAATAGGAATGAGATTTACGTTAGATAAAACAAATCGAAATCAATAATCGAACATATACGAATTAGTTCTTAATCATTCACATCACTTTATTCATAATTTTAGCCTTTCTTTGTTAATATTAAATTATAAATTTGTATATAATTCTTTTGAGAAGGAATACATATCATTATTTTATAATAATGAAAGGCAATTTATAGCTTTAAAATCCGTTAATAAAATGTTAACTTTACACATTGTTTTAAAGAAGCTATTATTTATCAAATAGACGATAATATCAACACATATAGGAAACGGAATATGCAAAGGAAGAAAAAAATAGCATTTGTTGGTAATACATCTTTTTCTATATACAATTTCAGATTTGGAGTTGTAAGAAGCTTCATGAATGAATACGACGTAACTATAATAGCTCCAAGAGACGAGTATTCTGAATTCTTCTCTAAGGAAGGCATTAAATATATTGAGGTTCCGATGGATAGCAAAGGAACAAATATCTTCAAAGATATCAAGCTAACCATGACCTTATACTCCATTTATAAAAAGGAAAGGTTTGATTTTGTGTTTCATTATACGATTAAACCTGTTATTTATGGATCATACGCATGTAGACTTCTAAATACTAAATGTATTGCCATAACTACAGGATTAGGTTACACATTTAGAGACAAAAATATAATCAACACCATTGTAATGCACCTGTACAAATTCTCACTCAAGAAAGTACAAGAAGTCTGGTTTCTCAACCATGACGACAGACGTATATTCATTGAAAGAGGAATTGTACATGAAGATAATACTTTCATTCTTTACGGAGAAGGAATTAATTCAAAACACTTCTCTCCTGCACCTAAGAAATTCAATGATGACAAATTTAGATTTCTTCTGTTTTCAAGATTATTGAAAGATAAAGGCATTGTTGAGTACGCCATGGCTGCCAAGAATCTGCACGAAAAATACCCAAATATGGAGTTTCGTCTTTTAGGAAAAGCCAACAATGACACTCTAGAGAACATTCCTATTAAAACTATCAAAGAATGGGAAAAAAACGGTTTTTTGATTTATTTGGGAGAATCTTTAGATGTCAGACCATTCATTGCCGATTCTGATTGTGTTGTTCTACCATCATACTACAGAGAAGGCATTCCTCGTTGTCTGATGGAAGCCATGAGCATGGAAAAACCCATCATAACAACAGACAACGTTGGATGTATAGAACTGATATCAGACGGAATAAACGGATTCCAGTGCAAACAGAAATCTGTTGACGACTTAGTAGACAAAATGGAACGTATATACAACTTGCCAGAAGAAAAAAGGTTATTAATGGGAAAAGCAGGCAGAGAGATCATAAAACAAAAGTTCGACGAGGAAATCGTAATTAGAGAATATCAAGATAAAATCAAACAATTAATTTAAAAGCATGAATTTCCTTTCATCTCCCAGAAGAATTTCATTTGCACTCAGCATACTTCGATTTGCGAAAATGTTTTTGGGAGTAGTCGTGCTTTTTTTATCTGTTAAATATTTCGGAACATCTTATGAACGTGACTCATGGGTTATTGCCATAGCTTTTTGGGGAATGGTAGTTCAAACTATCTACACACCCCTGAACGACACTTTTAGAACTCGGTTCATATTCTTAAAAAGCAAATTAGGAGAAGTTGATGCCATTAAAACAGTAAATTCCTTGCTCTCTTTTTTTTGGATAACATTTCTCTTCACAGGCATCTTCCTTTTCATAGCAAGAAGTGGTATATCGGAACTTATTTCACCGGGATTCAAAATAGAAGAACAGAATTTTCTGATCACGATGATTCTTTTCCTCATCCCCTATTTTATATTTCAGCAACTTACCAATGTATTAATTGCCCTGCTCAACACCTATGATTCCTATTTCTATCCTGAACTCATATCGTTGACAGCAAGCATTATCAACATATTAGCTATTGTTATTTTATCCTCTTCTATAGGAATTTATTCATTAGTACTGGCAACCACGATTAATGGACTAATTATGGTTGCTACACTATCTGTCTTATTAAAGAAAAAGATGCCAAAATTCTCACTTATAACTTTCCATGGCATTAGTAAGGCAAAATTATTCATATCGTTTTCTCTACCAATATATCTGGCAACATTCTCGAGTCAAGCATATCAAATGGTTGAAAAAGCATTGTGTACGAACTTCGGAACAGGTTCCGTCTCTTTGTTCGATTACGCACGACAAATAATGAACTTACCGTGGATTGTCTTCTCCTCTATCATTCCTATTGTATTGACCCCTATTCTATCAAAATGCTTTATAAACGATGATGAAAAGACATTCTCCAAAGAGCTTCGTCAATTCACACGCATGCTGATGTTCTTCTCCATCATCGTCTCTGCCATTATGATTGTGAACTGCGAACAACTCTCCTATATTTTCTTTAAAAAAGCAGACTTTGAATTTATGAAGATTCTCACATTTTTAGGAATAACAATCAATTTCATCATATTAGGACTTATATGCGGGCAATCTCTCATAGCCGAAAACCGCATTAAACACTATGTGTTAGGTGTTGTTTTTGGAAATCTGATTTCTATACTTTTATGTTTCACATTAGCAAATCTGTTTCCGCTGTTCTCCATTTCCATTTTTTATCTTATAGGACAAATATTGACCACTATTCTTTTAGTGAACAGCCTAAAAGTCTTTGACAAAAAAAGTTTCATTCTCGACATCGTCTATTTAACATTTATCTTCGTTGGAGTTATCTGTATCATTTATACTATTCAATATCTCTTTTTAGCTCAAATATTACCAACTGATAATATATTTTATTCTATAACAGACATCATAATATGTGGGTTATTAAGTATTTTGCTAATTTTGTCAGCAATCTTCCTTTTTAATATGGAAGAAAAAAATAGCATAATAAATCTCAAACAAAAAGTTCTCGAATACATTCATCATTAAATAAACTGATGTTACCCTATTTATTATTATTCATATTAGCTTGTATTTGTGCTGCAACAGATATTTATCCTGTTCGCAACAGATGGATAGTAACGGGTTTTACCTTTATTGTAGCATTAGGAATGATTGTACTGCGTGACGGGCATGGAGGCACAGATTACCTCATGTATCAACTTTTTTATACAAAAGTGGTTCCTTTAGGTGATTATATAAACGGACTCTATGAGCCTTTCTATAGAACAAAAAGTTTTGAAGTAGGCTTCGTTACATTATGTAGTACCATAAAAAGCATAGATTTCACAAAGGGTCCATATATTATGATATTCATCATATCAACGCTTACTCTAACTACAATTGTCAAATCTCTAAAAGAATATACTCCATACATTTTCATTGCACTACTGTTCTACCTATACAAAGCCTTCTTCTGGCATGAATTTACACTATTGAGACAATCCATCAGTATCGCAATCTTCATATTCTCTATACGATATATAAAAACAAACGAATACATTAAATATATTCTTCTCAACCTCGTTGGTGTAAGCATGCATGCTTCTGCTATTATTCTTATTCCTTTAATATTTATCCTAAATAAGAAATGGAAGGATCAAACAATTTGTCTCATTACCTTGATCGCTTTTATCATCAACATCTTAGGACCATATCTATTCTTCTTCGTTGTTAAAATTGCAGATATTTTCAATATGGGATACAGATTTGCCACCTACTTCAATGGTAGGTCTATCAATCCATTGAACTTCATCGAAATAATATTCATATTATTCATAGCTGTGTTTTACAGAAAGAAATACGAAGAGAAAGAACCCTACTTTGATATCTTTCTCAATATGTTCGTTGTCTCATCCTTCCTTATCATAGCATTCTCTGCTTTCGAAATTTTCGCAAGATTTAAAGAATATTTTGTCATTACATATATGATTCTTATCTCATATATGATTGGACATATAGAAAGTAAAAAGACTAAAGCAATTGTATTTCTCTTTTTCTGCGCCTATGTCTTTTTAGGATATATACGATATTTATATACATTTGACGATGGCGGGCTTATCCCATATAAATGGATTCTCTAAATTATCAATATGATTATTTCCAAAAAAAAAGAGATTGAAACTATAACAAAAAGCATAAGCCTTCTAACCGCTTTTGCTATTCCATTTGCTAACTATGCACCTATCCCTGTTATTCTATTGTCACTTTTAGGCATAGCATCATGGTTTACAAACAAGGATAAAAAACAATGGAACAAAAGCTCTATTCTCATTCTCTCTTTTTGTCTTTTTTCCATCATTGCATCTCTTTCCGCAGGGCTTTCCTTTAAAGAAATTTCAAGAATCACATTCGAAATAAGATTTCCACTGATTCTTCTCTCTTTAACATTCCTTTTCTCTAATTTCACGAATAACAGTGTAAAAGAGATGCTAAAATGGTTTGCATTAGGAGCCTATTCTTCTGTTTTACTTGTTATTATCATTTATATTTACTCACTCTGCTTTGAGTTTGATAATATTCCATATACATTCCTCAACTTGAGATTATGCTTCCACAGCGTTGTAAATATCATATCGCACCGAACTTATCTCTGTTTTAATTTACTGAGCGGTCTAATTATTCTTTTTCAGATATGTTTGGACAAAAACGACAAAAAAAGTATCCTTCTGCTTGTCTTGGTTACATTATTCTCCGGATTCTTCATACTTTTATCTGATGCCAGAATTTCATTGTTATCATTCAGTATAATCGTTTTTTCATTCGCTGTCATCATTCTATTTAAAAAGACACGAAGAATATATGCAATCAGTATAGCTTTACTATTCATCGTAATAATGGGATATCTTTTGTCCTTAAATGCCAGAATACATGATTTGTATCTCTCTTTCATTTCTGGAAATATTGACTTAACTAGCTTAGACCCTCGTTTCACCATATGGCAATGCGTGGAGAATATAATCACAGCAAATGACTTTCCTATTTTAGGTTTTGGAACAGGAGGTGCTCAGCAGCTTCTAACTGACGAATATGTAAAAATCGACTTCACTTCTGGAATACAAGATAATTTCAGCATACATAACCAATACCTCGAATCGATAGTTGAATACGGATATATAGGACTTATTCTATTCTTATCAATCTGTATTTACCCATTCTTTAATAAAGGAAAAAACAAAATTGTGTTTTACTTGTGGACTATTCTTTTGCTTATAAACTTAGCATTTGAATCCATGATAAGTAGATCTATAGGAAGTTATACGATCGCTTTCTTCCTAGTTCTTTCAGGATTGAAAGAAGACGAAGAAGAGAATCGCTCCCCTCTTCCTAAAAACATCATGAGAATTCTATTTTGCATTGTTTTCATAGGAATCTCAGCAACCTCCATAAAATATATTTTAAAAGATAAAAAAGGTGATTTCTCAGCCTTCCAAAGAAATTTTGAGAAAGTTGAGACCTTACCTGGTGATGTACCTTCAGAATTAAAAGGTAAAAGCGGCTTTAGAATAGACAAGACCACATCTTCAGAAAAATGGAGAAATAATTGCTCTACCTATTACCGATTCAATGAATACAAAACGATGGAAAAGGATTCCCTCTATTTCTCCCTATATGTATATGCGTCACCTGATTTCAACGGTAACTCTATAAAAGCCAAATTTGAAGAGAGAAATATCAATGCATATATTTCCGAATATGATTTGACGAGAAAAGGTGAATGGCAAAAGCTTTCCATTGGGAAACGTGGAATGGTTGGGAACGTATTTTGCGTCATTAATGTGGAGAAAAAAGATGCCCCTGATTTCTCCGACCTAAATGGTTTTGTTATATTTGCCCAACCCAACATAGAACTCATTAAAGACAAATGATGATTACAGTTTTTACTCCTACATACAACAGAGCAAATACTCTAACTCGCCTTTTTGAATCTCTTAAGCAACAGACAGACAAAAGATTCGAATGGCTTATAATTGATGACGGAAGTACCGATGAGACACAAGAACTGGTAAACTCATTCATTGAAGAGAAAATTTTAGACATCATTTATATCAAAAGAGAAAACAGAGGACTTAGTGCAACTATAAATCAAGGTGTTCAACTTGCAAAAGGAGATATATTCTTTCGTATAGACAGTGACGACTTTGCAACTCTTGATGCCATTGAGAAAATCTACAAAAACTGGCATCTCACTCAAAAAGAAAGTGTTTGTGGACTCGTTTTCTTCAAAATAAAAACGGATGGATTTCATACTGGGTTTCACCCCTTCTCTTCAAACTTTGAAACAAACTTCTTTGATTACAGAAATAAACACAAAGGCGCAGGAGACAGAGCTGAAGTGATCAAAACTGAGGTGATGAGAGAGTTTCCATTCCCAAAATACAGAGAAGAAAAATTCTGTCCAGAGGGGCTTGTATGGAATAGAATGGCAAAGAAATACAACGCTATTTACATTGCAGAAGACATCTATGTCTGCGAATACCAAGAGGGAGGATTGACTAACTCAGTACTTAGTAATCTTAGAAAAAACGCATTAGGAGGAACAAATTACTATGCTGAGATTTTTTCATTTAAAGTTACACCATTCTATTATATTAAAAACGCCATCTCATTTTGGAGATACGCCTTTTACAACGGTAATTCATTTTTGAGCAACATGAAGATGCTGCCTCTATTAGCGAGCGTCATCGGTTTTGTTCCTGGAGTCTTATTATCTTTATTCGATTCTATCCGTCTTCAATAAAATCATATGGATTTCATCGAGACATACCATCTTTCTGGTCTTCTAGTAGGATTAGTTTTATTCTTAATTATAGGGCTATTCCACCCACTAGTAATAAAGGGCGAATACTACTTTGGCGTAAAATGTTGGTGGGTATTCTTGGTTTTAGGTATCGTTTTTAGTTTGCTATCAGTCATGATAGAAAACAACACCCTTTCCATTTTAATGGGAGTTGTCGCCTTCTCTTCTTTTTGGAGCATAGGCGAAGTTTTCGAGCAACGCAACCGTGTTGAGAAAGGTTGGTTTCCTAAACGCGAAAAGAAAAAACATTAACTACCTTGAAGCTTTTTCGTTCAATACACCTAGTTTATAGATATCAAAAAGGAACAGACTAGGATGAGATGAAAGCAAATTCTGATGTATAATTCCCTTTGTCAAAGAAAAACAAAGCTTCAAAACAAACGATAAATGAAGCTTTTTTAACCTCAAATAAAACTTCAGGACCTTAATGTCATCCGCAAAATTCTTCTGATCAGCTATCTTCTGATATACAACCCATAAGTTACTCATAGAATTCTCTATCTTAGCAAGATAGGTAGGAGAATCGTCCAAAGAGAGATGCAAAACGGGATTATCTATATGCTTGATAATAACATTTTTCTGTTTTAAGTCCCATCCAAACAAAGTATCCTCATGTCCATAACCATCAAGACTTTCGTCAAACTTGACCAAACGGAAAATCTCCTTTCTGATCATAAAATTGAAGGTTGAGAAGGATTTGTTAGAACATTCATTTCTATCAGCAGCCTTTCGCTCCTCCCTGTTTTTCCCATAGAACCAACGCAATCTGCATTTCTCATCCATCAACTCAGACGTATAGGCATAACCTCCAACCACAACCGGACATTGAACATTCTTAAGATAATCTTCTATGAAATGCTCCGAAATGATTTTTGTATCGCAATCCATGAAAATCAGAACATCATACAATGCGCTTTCGGCTAAACGATTACGAATAACAGAACGACCCACATTCTCTTCTAGTTCGGTATATCTCACATGAGATAGGCTTTCTAATGCTCTATTTTGCTCTTTATAAGAAGTAGAGCAATCGTCCATCAATAAGATTTCAAAATTGACATTAGAAGACAATGCCAGTTTATGAATAGACTCAACCAATTCTACTACATTCCAATTATAAACTGGGATGCATACTGAAAAACCGTTGAAATTTTCTTTTGTCAAATCTTCCATCTTAATAATCCTTTTTCTCATCAATGAAACGATTAACCATCGTTTTTATTGATCTGCAAATTAAGGAAAAGATTTCATCCTATGCATGTCATGTTTCTATAAAAGTCCAGAATATTTTATAACCATAAAACATTATCTTTGTACAAACATATTTTACAATCTTATGAGAGAATTAGTTTTTGCGACAAACAATCAGCATAAAATAGAAGAGGTTCAGAACAAACTGAAAGGGCTCTGCAAAATACATACATTAAAAGAATTCGGATGTACTGACGACATACCAGAAGATCACGATACGCTTGAAGGTAATGCCAGCCAAAAGTCACATTACCTATATGACAAGTACGGATGTGATTGTTTTTCAGACGACACAGGTCTCGAAGCGGAAGCTCTCAACGGCGAACCCGGTGTATATTCAGCAAGGTATGCAGGCGAAGGAAAGGATTCAGAAGCCAACATGCAGAAATTATTGAGAAACCTAGCAGGGAAGGAAAACAGGAAAGCTCAGTTCCGTACTGTTATATCGCTTATTTTAGATGGTAAAGAGTATCTGTTCGAGGGTGTGGTTAAAGGAAAAATCCTAACCGAAAAGCATGGAAAAGAAGGCTTCGGATATGATCCAATCTTTATGCCCGACGGTTACAACCGCTCCTTTGCAGAATTAACAATGGAAGAAAAAAATGCCATCAGTCATCGAGGACATGCTGTGGAAAAGCTATTTGACTTCCTGAACAAACAATAAATTGGATGATTTTCAGTTATTCAAAGATAGGTGAAGCTTGATTATTGTACTCATATTTATCTTCATCATTTTCTTAACGTCTATAACTTTTACAATATGCTTAAACGTATTTTCATTTTTATACCAACACTTCTTATGTTCACTTCTGCAACATTTGCTCAAGCAGTTGGAACATGGAAAACCTATTTTTCCTACAACAACATAAATAAAGTTGTTGACGGAGGCGATTTCGTTTACGCTCTAAGTGACGGATTCCTTTTCTCACTCAACAAATGGTATGAAAACATAGACACATACTCTAAGATTCAGGGTATGAGCGACAATAAAATATCTGACATAGCATATTATAAAGAGAAAAAAACACTTCTTATAACTTACTCAAATTGCAACATTGATTTTTTTGCAGATGGTCATTTTTATAATCTTCCGGATTTAAAACGTAAATCCATTAGCGACAAACGCATCAATAGCATCTCTTTCCATAAAAACTGCGCTTATTTATCGTGCGGTTTTGGTATCGTGGTTATCAACCTTGATAAAAATGAGATTTTAGATACATACATTATCGGTGAAAATGGTAGTTATATGAATATCCTATCTACCGTTTTCATAAAAGATTCCATCTTTGCTCTTTCTAATACAGGCATAATCAAAGCTGATTTAAAGAATACAAACCTGGCCAATTACGAAAATTGGCAAGATATGGATGCTTCATTTGACTATTCCGGATCAATAAAAATGACATCCTTTGCAAACAATATTGTCTTGCTCAAAGGAAATGGTACTTACCGTTATGACGGCACAAAATGGACAGACTTCAATGCAACCTATAGCGACTTCAGTAATGCAGCAGACCGTCTTACTCTATATCAAAATCAAAAGCTTATAAGCTACGATTCAAACTGGAATCAGTTAGATTCTATTGAAAGCCAATATCCCATTGCTAATTTATGCTACTCAAAACAAGGAAACTGCTATTATGCCGCATGCGAAAAAGAGGAGAAGATAGATTTAAACAAGATATCTTTGAATGGTTCCATTATCAACTCTTATAGTCCCGAAGGTCCGTTAACTTGCGCAGTAGCTTTCGCAAAAATAAGAGGAAATAAGATTATCACAGGTAGTGGAGGTCCGTTTGACCTCAGCATAAACACACCTGGATTGGTTCAGATTTACGAGAATGGAAAATGGAGTACGATCAAAAACTCTGATGTAAAAAAAGCAACAAATGATACTATAGAATTAATGGACGTTTTGGATGCTGAATTTGACCCCTTAGATCCTAAACGTATTTATGTTGCTACTTGGAGATCCTTATTCGAATTCTATGATAATAAATTTGTAAAACGTTATACCAATGAGAATTCACCTATCGAACCTTACGACAAAAATTTGACTTTGGTAAATGGTTTGGTATTTGACTCTGACAATAATCTTTGGATGCTAAACATGTTTGCTCAAGACCTCATTAAAGTTAAAAAAGCAGACGGAACTTGGGTGTCTCTCCATTATTCAAGAGCCACTTCTAAAGAAACAGCAAGAAAATTGTTCTTTGCAAGTAACGGTTATAAATGGGTATTGTGCCCTCCTCATGAAGCTGGAGTTGAAGTTATATACGACAATAAAACTCCATTCATCAACTCAGACGACAACAATAAATTTTTCTCTTCTTTCTATGAGAACAGCTCTGATGGAATCAAACAAATAACCCCTACTACTTATCGCTGCATTGCAGAAGATAAAGACGGCGTGATTTGGATAGGAACAAATATGGGTCCTATTCTTATCAAAGAACCAGAAAAAGCTTTTTACAACGATTTCTATATAGAAAGAATAAAAATAACGAGAGAAGACGACTCCAAATTTGCCGATTATCTTTTGGCGAATGAACAGATAAATGCCATAGTTGTAGATGGAGCTAATAGAAAATGGATAGGAACTGCTTCTAACGGCGTTTTCCTTCTCTCTGAAGACGGTCAAGAAACCATTCACCATTTCACGATGGAAAACAGTCCGCTCACCAGTAATGCTATCATGGACATCTCTCTTAACGAAAAAACGGGAGAAGTTCTTCTTGTTACATCCAACAGCATATTTTCCTACATGAGTGACGCAATTGAAGGAAGCGAATCATACGATGACGTTTATGTCTATCCAAATCCTGTACCTGAAAATTATGACGGACAAATCATTATAAAAGGTCTGATAGATGAAAGCGTCATAAAAATTGCAGATATCAAAGGTAACGTGATATGCCAAGGCACATCAAGAGGTGGTATATTCTCATGGAACGGGCAATACAAGAACGGAGACAAAGTAAACAGCGGCGTCTACTTTGTTTTCATGGCTCTATCTGATGGTAGCGAAAAAGCTGTTACTAAGATTGCTGTCATTAATTAATAAGACATTATCTTTGTATTCTAGATGATTTTAAATTTTATTGAAGATGAAAGTGATTTCTATCAAATCTTTAGATGAAATTTCTTTGGCAGCAAAGAAATTTATCTCCATGATTGGAGAAAACAAAGTCTTTGTCTTCTACGGAACAATGGGAGCAGGAAAAACAACCTTCATCCGTGCCGTATGTGAAGAATTAGGGGTAACTGACGTAATAAACAGCCCAACATTTGCCATCATAAACGAATATAACACAAAAGATGGCGAACAGATATTCCATTTCGATTTTTATCGAATCAACAAAATAGAAGAGGCTTACGATTTCGGTTATGAGGATTACTTCTATAGCCAAAAACTCTGCTTTGTAGAGTGGCCAGAAAAAGTGGCCGAACTTATTCCTTCTGATGCTATAGAAGTTCACATAGAAGAGATCGAAAACGGTGCAAGAAAGATAACCATCAAAGATTAATTCATATTTTAAAAGTTATGATGCATCAACAAAATGCCATTTAGAATTCAAAAAAGGATATAAACAAATCTAAAATCCACTTTTTTAGCTATTTTTGTGTATAGAAAACTATTACTTACGCTTGATTCTGAACTAAATTATTGATTATAAAATTACTCTTTAAAATTTGGTCCAACTTGTTATGGGGAAACAAGTTGAAATCAGACTAATACATAATTGAATATAAACATTAAATGCAACCATGAACAAAAAGTTATTACTCTTCACTTTGGGGTTATGTATGTCATTATCGACATCCCTATTCGCTGCCAACTGCACTGAAAGCGTGAATGTTGCCGATTTTGAAGACGGCACAAACGCTATGAATGGAGGATACGACATTACTACTGAAGTAGTCGTCAATCCTTCCGCTGATGGAAATGCAAGTTCCAAATGTCTACAAGCAAAATGTATAGAACAATGGGGAACCATCGCTTTATTTACCACCGTAGACTATAGCAAATATGGCCTTTCCTTTTTAGTCTACATGGAAACTCCTGGCGACATTACAGCAGTAGCTTATGATGGAACCAATAGTTATGAATTGAAATACTCCGTATTCGAAGCAAAGAAATGGACAAAAGTGTCTTTTGACTTCTCAAAGATCTGTCCATCTTCCAATTCCATCCAAATTCGTCCTTATACAACCAATACCATTTTAATTGACGATGTCAAACTTGTTTGTCTTGAAGATTTAAGTGGAGTTCAAGGCGAGACAGGAATGGAAGTTCCTTACTCTTACGGAACAATTGCTATCGGTGGTGGCGGTTTCGTTTCTGGACTGATCTCTTGTGGTAATTCAAAATATGCTCGTACCGACGTAGGTGGTGCCTACAAATGGAATGAGGCAGACTGCTCTTGGAAACCAATTACAAACTTCATCTCTGAAGATGACAAAGGATTGCTCAGCATTGAGGCTTTGGCTGTTGATCCATCAAATGAAAACAACATCTATTTGTTGGCCGGTTGCCAATACTTCAGCAATCAGAAAACAGCTGTAATGTACTCTAAAGATGGTGGTAAAACTTTCAAAACTTCAGATATTACTAATTTACTCTTCGTACACGGAAATGGCGACGGACGTAACTGCGGTGAACGTATCGCTGTTGATCCAAACAACAGCAACATCATCTTCTGTGGTGGTCGTGCCAACAATCCTTTAATCAAGAGTACTGATGGTGGCAAAACCTTGACAGCAGTAAATTTTCCTGCAGTCTACTCTACGTCAGTTAACTGGCCAAGCTGGGGAAGCAACTCTGTAAAAACAACTCCAGACAACAACGGTATCACCGGCGTTGTGTTCGACAAGAATAAAAAAGCAAACGGCGCTACATCCCGTATATTTGTAGGTGTATCTAGAACAAACGATTCTAACGTCTACGTATCTGAAGATGGTGGTGCCTCTTGGAGTGCTATCACTTCATTGCCTACCAAATGGATGCCTCTTCGAATGAAGATGGATCCTGACGGAAACCTTTTGATCTCTTACGCAGACAAATGCGCTTACGGAACTTCAGGAGGAGCTTACCGCTACAATCCAAACACAAAGACAGCAACAGACATCTCTCCTGCCAACAAGTCAATCGGAGACATTGCTGTCTCTCCAAAAGATGCCAACAAGTTGGTGGCTTCTACCAACAGTACATGGATTCCTCAGGCTTGGGACAACGGTTCTTCTGCAAACGGAGACATCTTCTACACTTCTAACGATGGTGGTAAGACTTGGAGAAGCCTTCAGGACAACATGACCATCACCAACAATGGTGTTACTTGGATTCCTGGTTATGCCATACACTGGTGCGGTAGCGTTTGCTTCCATCCAAATAATGACAATAAAGTTTCGTTTGCTTCAGGAAACGGTATCTTCACTTGTAACAACATCTGGTGCGAGGGTAAGCCAACATTCTATTTCGATGTAAACGGTTTGGAAGAGACAGTACCTCTTGATATGGTCAGTGTTCCTGATGGAAACCTATATACTGTGATCGGCGACTACTCTGGATTCATCCACAACAACATTCACGAGTTCGCTCCAATCTATAGTGTAGCTCCCGGTACAACAGGTGGCATCAACTTCTACAGCGGCGATCCTAAGATCATGATGAGAGTGGCTAACACTGGATTCTACTACACAACTAATGGAGATAATGGATGGAAAGAGATGGGTAAAACAAGCTACTCATATAGTAATCCATATTGTAGTACATGCTCACCTCTCGCTTCTAACGAAGGTAAATGTGCCATCACTAAGGTAAATGGCAATATGAGATATTTCGTAGTTCCTGGTCCAAACGAGAGTGGTATTTTCTACTCTGACAACAACGGCTCTTCTTGGACTGCTGTTTCTGGTACACAGGCTGCTGGCGACATCAAGAGTGACCCGGTAAACGATGCGTACATTTATGCTGGTGGCAACAATGTTGTCTATGTGAGTTCTGACTACGGTAAGACTTTCAAATCTGTATCATTAACTAATGGTGGCTGGTACAGACTCTGTGTTATCCCTGGTCATGAAGGTTTGGTATATGCACCATGCGGTACATCAGGTCTACAGGTTTCAACAGACCACGGAACTTCATTCAAAGGCCTCAACAAGGTAACGACTTGTTATGCTGTTGGTGCTGGAAAGGGTTTGACAGACAATTCTTACACTCTTTACATCTGGGGTAAGGCAAACCGAAATGCAATGGGTCTTTACCGTTCAATAGACGAAGGAGCTTCTTGGCAACGTATCAACGACGATCAGAATCAGTTCGGCGGAACAGGTAACGGTAAGTTCGTTATCGGAGACTGGAACAACTTCGGACGTTTCTATATGAGCACGGTAGGTTTGGGTATTGTTTACGGTGAATTGGCGGAAAAAGCAACATCTTCAGAATGGAAATGTTTCGTAGACAACACTGACTGTAAGATCGAAGATACTAATGTAAAAGAACCTTTGAATGGTTTAAAGGCAATAAATATTTACCCTAATCCATTTGTTGAATCATTCACTCTACAATCTGTTGGAGAATACACCGTATCTGACATCACGGGTAGACAAATCGAAAAAGGTTGGTCTGACGGCGATTCAAAATTAGGATACGACTGGACTTCTGGATTTTATACAATCAATACCAATGGCGAAGCCATCAAGGTTCTGAAACAATAAAGCATAATTCTAAAAACAAGAAGAGGGGATTTCCTTTATGAAAATCCCCTCTTCTTTTATTCATATAGAAGTAAAAGAAAAAGGGCCGTTCAAGTATCCTTGAACAGCCCTTTATTTCTTTTCTGTAGATGAAGATTAGTTTCTTCTCAAATTTGCCTCGTCAGAAACAGTAAGCTTCTTTCTTCCGTTTGCTCTACGAGATGCTAATACTCTACGTCCGTTTGGAGTTTCCATTCTTGAACGGAATCCATGTTTGTTCTTTCTCTTTCTATTCGAAGGTTGAAATGTTCTTTTCATTGCCGTATATTATTATATTAATTTTTCTGCATTTCGGATTGCAAAGATAGGTATATTTTACGAACATACAAATTGTTGAAAACTTTTTTTTGAGTTTCTTCGCGAAAACCACGATTGCTAGAGAGATCTACGATGATAAGCATTTC
>JALNVE010000035.1 GCA_023227695.1 Paludibacteraceae bacterium | reverse complement strand
GTCAAAATAAAAAAATACAAATCAAAAAAAATATCCATTCCAGCAAGCTAGCTTGCTGGAATGGATAAATCATAGTATGTTTGTCCAATAAAACCTGTAACGCTTATTTAGGACTTGATATGACAAATTTGTATTATTATCTGTTTGCTCGTTTACGCTCGTTCTCGTCAAGAAGGATCTTGCGGATACGGATGTTCTTAGGAGTTACCTCAACGTATTCATCCTCTTTGATGTATTCCAATGCCTCTTCCAAAGAGAAGACGATAGGAGGGATGATTCTTGCTTTGTCATCAGAACTCTTTGAACGCATGTTGGTAAGCTGTTTTGACTTTGTAACGTTAACTACAAGGTCGATCTCCTTTGAGTGCTCTCCAACCACCTGTCCTGCATAAACCTCGTCCTGAGCGAAGATGAAGAACTTGCCACGATCCTGAAGTTTATCAATTGCGTATGCGAATGCTGTTCCGCCCTCCATAGCGATAAGTGAACCGTTTGTACGTCTTGGAATGTCGCCCCTAAATGGTTGATACTCTAAGAATCTGTGTGCCATAACAGCCTCACCTGCAGTAGCGGTAAGAACGTTTGTACGTAATCCGATGATACCTCTTGAAGGGATGACGAATTCCAAGTGAACACGGTCACCTTTTCTCTCCATAGATACCATATCTCCCTTACGCGTAGCTACCATCTCGATAACCTTTCCTGACACCTCTTCTGGAAGGTCGATAGTAAGTTGCTCAACTGGTTCGCATTTAACTCCGTCGATCTCCTTGATGATAACCTGAGGTTGACCAACCTGAAGTTCGTAACCTTCACGACGCATCGTCTCAATCAAAACAGACAAGTGGAGTACACCACGTCCGAATACTGTCCATTTATCGTCGTTTGGTTCCTTTTTAATACGAAGAGCCAAGTTCTTGTCAAGCTCCTTTACCAAGCGGTCGTTGATGTGTCTTGAGGTGACAAATTTGCCTTCCTTGCCGAAGAATGGTGAATCGTTAACTGCGAAGACCATACTCATGGTAGGTTCGTCGATAGCGATTGTAGGAAGTGGTTCTGGATTCTCTATGCTACAGATTGATTCTCCGATCTCGAAGTTCTCAATTCCGACCAAAGCACAGATCTCGCCGCATTGGGCTGTAGCGACCTTTGCCTGTCCGAATCCCTCGAATACACGGAGCTCGCGGATTCTATTCTTTACGATGGTTCCGTCTCTCTTTACCAAAGCAACATCTGCATTCTCGCGCAACTCTCCACGGTGTATGCGTCCTATGGCGATACGACCAACGTACGAAGAGTAATCAAGAGAAGTGATCAACATTTGAGGAGTTCCATCCAAGTATGGAGCCTCTGGAATGTGTTTGATGATGGCGTCCAAAACCGGAGTGATATCGTTTTCACGAGGTTGTTTCCAGTCGTCAGACATCCAGTTGTTCTTGGCAGAACCATAGATGGTTGGGAAATCCAGTTGATTTTCGTTAGCATCCAAGTTGCACATTAGGTCAAACACCTCTTCCTGAACTTCGTCAGGACGGCAATTTGGCTTGTCAACCTTGTTGATAACTACGATAGGCTTCAAACCAAGTTGCAACGCTTTTTGAAGCACGAAACGTGTTTGAGGCATTGGACCTTCGAATGCATCGACAAGAAGAAGAACACCGTCTGCCATGTTAAGCACACGCTCTACTTCACCTCCGAAATCGGAGTGTCCTGGAGTATCTATGATGTTTATCTTATAATCTTTGTATCGGATAGAAACGTTCTTTGAAACGATTGTTATTCCTCTTTCCCTTTCCAAGTCGTTGTTATCGAGTATGAGCTCATTAGGCTTCTCATGGTCTTTGAATAACTGACCTGCCATTAACATTTTGTCAACTAATGTGGTCTTTCCGTGGTCAACGTGAGCAATGATTGCTACATTTCTAATTTTTTGCATCTCTATCTACGAGTTATATTTTGAGGCGCAAAGGTACGTATTTTAATTGAAAGTTAAGAATTTAGAACAAAAAAAGAGAAGGTATCTAAAAGATGCCTCCTCTTTTTATGCTATTTTAATATTGTAAAATCCTTTTTTAAAGGAATAACCAGTGCATTAAAAAATAGATTCCCATGGACAAAACCCCACTGATAGGGATGGTGAGAATCCATGCTATAAGCAGTTCAATGGTAACTCCCCAACGTACGGCAGAAAGCCTTTTTACGGACCCTACACCTATGATACTACCTGTGATTACGTGGGTTGTACTTACCGGAATCTTCAAAAGCTCAGTGAGGAAAAGGGTAAGAGAACCGGCTGTCTGGGTACAGAAACCTTCCAAAGGAGTGATTTTGGTGATTTTATTACCCATGGTCTTCATGATCTTCCAACCTCCAGACATGGTTCCGACAGCGATGGATGTGAAGCAGAGAACAGGTACCCAGTCATGGATGTCGTGAATATCTGTCAACTGCATCCAATTAGGAATGGTTGAGACGTCGTGAGTTGAATTGTATGAAATCAATGCGGCGGCGATGACACCGATTTCCTTCTGAGAGTCATTCAATCCGTGAGTGATACTTAATGTGGCAGAAGAGAGTAACTGGAATCTCTTGAACCAAATATCAGCCCTTTGAGGTTTGACGAATCTGGCAAGGTGAAGTGTGATGATCGTAATCAGATTTCCTCCTAACATACCGACAAGCGGAGCTGCAAGGATGAAAGCTGCAATGATTCCAACGGTCTCTAAATGTACAGCACCCAAACCTGCTGCAGCGATGCCTGCTCCAGACAAACTTCCGATAAGTGTGTGTGATGAAGACGAAGGGATACCAAACCACCAAGTAATGAGGTTCCATGTGATGGAAGCGATAAGTGCCACAAAGATGATGGGGAGGATGTTTACTCCGTCGTCTTGTATAACAATCTTTGATACTGTGTCGGCAATACCGAACTCGCCGATGATGTATTTGGCAATAAAGAAGGCAATAAAGTTGAATCCAGCAGCCCAAATAACAGCTTGTAGAGGGGTCAAAACACGCGTGGTCACTACCGTTGCAATTGAATTTGCCGCATCATGAAATCCGTTGATGAAATCAAAGACGGCGCAAAGAATGATGATCCCAACTAATAATATGAACATGATTTATGCGTATTTTACGACTATTTTTTTAACCGATTTAGAGACAATGTTTGCAATGTCTGTTGTGTTCTCAAGGCATTGCATGATCTCTTTTAGTTTGATAATCTCTATGGCATCTGTCTCGTTTTGGAAAAGATCCGTAACGTAATGCTCGTAAACATCATCACCTTTGTTTTCTAAATCGTGGAGTTTCGAACAGTGTTCCAATACTAAATATGGTCTTCTTGGGATGTTCTTTAACTCGTGAAGTATGATGTCGATGCTTTCGCAGCAAGAAAGAATGATTTTGCACATCTCAATCATCTTTTCAGGAATGTTCTTTGGTTGAAAAAGAACGACTCTCTTTGCAGAAGAGTTGATGTAGTCCAACACATCATCCAAACGTTCGCACAAGGTGTGGATGTCTTCCCTGTCAAAAGGGGTGATGAATGTGTCGTTCAATTCTTCGAAGATGTTGTTCGTGAAACCGTCACACTTGACCTCTTGTTCTTTGATTTTCAAGAAAATCTCTTTTGCTTTTTTTTTGTCCGTTGTCTGAGAAAATTCAACTAACAACAATGCTGCCGTGTGCAGACAACTACCTACCTCAATGATTAAAGGAAAAAACTTGTTCTCTTTTGGTTTTAAAAAAGAGAAAAGTGAATTTATAGCCATAATTATATTATTATAAAAGGAAACACAAAATTACTCAAAAAAGTAAAACATGTCAGGATAAAATTCTTTTTTTTGCCTTTTTTGATAGAAAAGCTTCAAATTACCATTTTCTATAGTAGAAATATGGCTGGTCAAACCATTGTCGTTCATTTAAATATGTGTTTCGTCACTTGTTCCCGTTCGGTTTTTCCTGATTTCAGTTCTTCCTTTTTTTGTATGGTTTCTTTCCGAAGACAAAGATAGGTACGTTATCTTCATTGAAGCTATTGATAAACCACAATATCATCAATTTCCCATCTTTCATGATAGCGACAACTAAAACCGACTTGAATGCCTTCTTCTGCCTTAAAATCAACCTTCTGATAAGTTTCTATCAATTCACCGTTAACAAAGCATTCTACAGTGCCATTGACTAGATCACAAATGATTTTAGCATTCTCTTCCATATTACAATTTTTCCGACAACGAAAGCCAAAATGGTTGTTGATTCTGATCAAAACATTATCTGCATAATAGCAGGTTTGTCCTCTATAAAGACTCTTGACTTCAATAATCAGTTTTTTGCTGGGATCCACTTTGAGCACCGGACCATTAATAACACCTTTGCCCTTAATGAATAAAGCTCCATTTTCCTCCTTTACAGATTCGATTTTTTCAGCTTTATTATTAATAATCCATTTCCCGTCAATGACTCCATCATTAAAATTATCTTTTAAAAGAAAAGGTTCATTTTTGCTGTAAAAGATATTTAGAGAATCTTTTACGTTAATTCCTTTGCCAATAAACGTATAGATGATTTTATTCCATCCTGGAGAGAGGTACATATCAGAGTTTGTAGATGTACTAGATGATGTAAATTCCTTGTTTTCAATGGTAAGAAAAACCACAGCTCTTGCAAAAAATGGGTTTATGGATTGAACTGGTCTGATATCATTATTGTAAACGGTGTCATTGTTTTTTACAGATAAGGAGAATGGATTTTTAAGCGCATTATACTTATCGTTATAGTATTTTGTGAGCTCTTCTGCTTTTTTTGTTTCTGCCAATTGTGTTTGATTTGCTGAATTCAGAAATCCGTCTTTTCCGCCTTGTCTTGCTAAGACGACTCCAGTGACATAAAAACCGTTCTTCCATATTTCTCTAGCTTTTTCTGCCGTGAATTCGGGTACTTTTGTGGTCATGTCTTTCCCGTCTCTTGTGCAAAAAAAGGACTTCCAAGAAGGAGATCCAGGTGTGTTAAAACCATAACCTTCGCCTGACTTTGGTACTGTGGGTGCGATTTTTATGTAGACTAAATAGCCTGTTCCTTTTTTGGGGCTACATTCTAACAAAACATAATCTCTGTAATCTAAGTAATCTTTTGGAGTGTCTTTTCCTGCACTCCATTTGAAAACGCCATTGACCACTGGTTCTCCCATCAACAGATTTAATTCCCATTTCACCGTGATGCTTTTTATATTCATGGTGTAATTTGTGTGATGAGAGTAATCAAATCCGTTTGCAGGAGAATAGGTCGTCTCTCCTGAACCCGACATTAAAACAAAAATCGGGTCACTTGTTTGTGCAAAGGAGTCCAAAAATAAAAAGCAAGCCGTAATTATTATCAGTATGTGCTTCATAAAGAATGCGCTTTAATGGTATGGATGAACTTATAAATCTGTTTTGAATTGTTCTTTTTCCGGAATATTCCTGATTCATTTCTCTATGCTTCAAGTTGCATCTCCGTCTTTTGTTTATTCCTTTTGATTTTCCTCAATCTTCTCCTCAATCTTCTTTCTCTCTGCAACCTTCGGGATCTCCAACTTCAACGCTTTCTGCCAGTAGCAAACTGCGCTGTCTGCTTTGCCATTGTTGAGGAATGCGTCGCCTGCTATTTCGTAGGCCTGGAAGATGTTGGGGTTCATCTTGGTAAAACTTTGAATGGACTTGGTCGGAATGAAGACTTTATCTTTGATGTTTTTTAAAAGGATTTTCTTCGTATTCCTGTATCCTAAGAAGTTGGCAAACTCTGGGGTGTTGATCAGCGTGTCTGCTGCAACTTCTAGATCGCGGGTGTAGATTTCTGCGCTAGGATTTGCCGATTGAAAAATTTTATTCAAGTCATAAGCTACGAATTTACCCAACTGCCAAGGTGACGTGGATACCCACATAATTCCTTTCTCGGGTTGGAAAACAACCGAGTGGTGCCCGATGAGTTGGTTCAGTGCCTTCTCGTTTCCCAAGCCGATGTTGGCATCGTTCAGTCCTCTTGTGTCGCGTAAGATGGCAACCGCTTTTTTGTAGTTGATAGGGTAGTTCTTCTCCATCAACTGCTCTGCTCGTTTCAATCGGTATGGACTGTCAGATGTTTGTATGTTCTCAATGTTACGTTCGTCTTTCGCAAAGGCCTCGCTTTGATAATGGTTGGCGCATACGAGCGATTGAGCATTGGGTTTGTAAAGTGCCGTTTTTTCGGTTGATTTTTCGATTATGGCAGCACGTTTGTCTTTAGCCGAGCCAATCAGTAGGGATTCGGAGACGAAGGTCTTGGAACTGTCTGCAATGACGTATGCCTCCTCGATGGTCGACGCATATTGAAGAATCTGACGCGCAAGCAGAGAGATAGGCAACGCTGATGAGGTTGGCATGTCTGATTTTGCGGCATTCAGTGTAACGGTCAGTCCGGCCTCATTCATGCCCGAGAGAACGCCTATCATGCCAGCCCAACCCACGATGGCAAATTTGTATCCATGCTCTGGGCGGCAGAATGTCACTATTTTATTTCGTGCAAACTCCTCGCCCATGTAGAAGTCGAAATTTCTTCCGATGATGAGGGTGCTGTCTTCGCTCTTATCATCCCATGCAGCAAAGGAGGTGCAACCAACCAGCATATAGTCTTGCATGGCATGACCTATGTCGTGCGCAGCGTGGTAGTTAAGCTGACGTTCGTAAGGCGTGCCGATGTAATCAAATTCATGTGTACATTCGAGTGCCTCTCCGTAGATTTCTGTTTTATATTCAGAAGGAACATAGTTGCTCAAGTTTCGGTTGAAGTAAAGAATCAAGTATTTCAAGAAACTTACATACGTTTGGGAAGGGATAAGCTCATTGATCTGGTCCACAAAGACTTTCTCCTGGAAATACATGAGTCCTTTCTCCATTTTTCCCAAGGCAACGCCCCTCTCCATGTCGGAGCCTTCCACGTATACTTCAAAGAGTCCGCTTTCGCTCTCTCTTATCCAGTTGTTACCGATGCTGTAGTAACCTTGTCTCTTCACTACAGTGTCGTTGGCAATGGCAGGCATCTTAGGTTGAGGCTCTTCGATGTCTACAACGATGTTGTAATAGATCACCACTCCGATTGTTATGAGTAGCAGAATGCCTAAAATGTAAGCGAGTATCTTAAAAAACTTTTTCATTGCTTGATGTCAATTAGCGTCTTCTTATTGAAGAAGATAAGTGACGCAAAGATACAAAAAAGAGGCTCTTCTAAAAAAGAACAGCCTCTATATTAGTATAGTGCTAAATTATAAAGCCTTACCGTCGCTACCAAGAACGTTAACAATCTTGTGGATGTATAACTTCTTCATGTTGTCGCGAGCAGGACCAAGATACTTACGTGGGTCGAACTCAGCTGGTTTTTCACCGAAAGTTTGACGGATAGCAGCTGTCATAGCAAGACGGCTATCAGAGTCGATGTTGATCTTGCAAACTGCAGATTTAGCAGCCTTGCGCAACTCCTCTTCAGGAATACCTACAGCGTCAGGAATTTTACCTCCGAACTTGTTGATAGTATCCACTTCTTCTTGAGGAACTGATGAAGATCCGTGAAGAACGATAGGGAAACCAGGAAGTTCTTTTTCAACACCTTCCAATACGTCAAATGCCAATGGAGGAGGAACCAAACGACCTGTCTTAGGGTCACGTGTACACTGCTCTGGTTTGAACTTGTAAGCTCCGTGAGAAGTACCGATTGAAATAGCCAAGCTATCAACGCCTGTCTTCTTTGTAAAGTCAACAACTTCTTCAGGTTTGGTATAGTGAGATACCTCAGATGCAACTTCATCCTCAACACCAGCCAATACACCTAGTTCACCTTCAACTGTTACGTCATATTTGTGTGCATATTCAACAACTTTCTTAGTCAATGCAACGTTCTCTTCGTAAGGAAGAGCAGAACCATCGATCATTACAGAAGAGAAGCCCATGTCTACGCAACTCTTGCAAACTTCGAAAGAATCTCCGTGATCCAAGTGAAGAACGATCTGTGGTTTTTCCCAACCAAGTTCTTTTGCGTATTCAACAGCTCCCTCAGCCATGTAACGAAGCAAAGTCTGGTTTGCATAGTTACGAGCACCTTTAGAAACTTGAAGAATAACTGGAGATTTTGTCTCAGATGCAGCCATCACAATAGCTTGTAACTGCTCCATATTGTTGAAGTTGAAAGCAGGGATTGCATATCCACCCTTTACTGCCTTAGCGAACATATCTTTGGTGTTCACCAAGCCCAAATCTTTGTAACTTACCATTTTTTGAATGATTTTTAACGTGTTAAATTATATTCTCGCAAATATAAACAAAATTGCAGAATAAAAAGACAAAAAGAAGATTGAAAAAAACGTTCCTTATCTCTCTTTTTATCTGTTAGTATGATAAAACCGAAATTCCAATCATTTTGAAAACTCGGTTCTTTTTTTATTCATAAACGATAACTCTTGTAATAGTCTCAATGAATTTCCCATCTCTTGTAACCTTGCAGCTGGTCCAATTCCCTTTCTCGTCAAAAATGTAATCATAGATGTATCCACTCCAGTCTTCAGAAATATATCCTTGTGGATTGTAGATAACCTCAAGCTCTTCGTTTGTCGATTCTTTTCCCTCTTTTGTTTTACGTGTGAATTCGATCAATTGAGAGTTGTCGTCATATTTTAAACTGATGTCGATTTCATTGTCCTCTCCTGATGTATAAGATACTTTTTTGAGAAGACCTTTTTTGTAATAAGAACATTTGGTTATTGTTTCCTTTTTGTTTTTGCCTTTAGGGTCTGTTTTTGTAATTTGGCTAATCTGCCCATCTTTGTATTCGTAAAGAAGGATAAATCCATTGTTTAGTGTCTCTTGTGTTACATTGTTTTCTGTATCATAAAGATAGAAGGTAGTGTCAATGTCGTTGTTATAGCTTTTAGCAATTTTTTGTGCTACGTTTCCTTCCTCATTGTATACATATGTATAGGAGAAGTTTTTGTTAAAATCTTCACTTTTGTTATCAAAAGAATGGATTTCAATTAGAGAGTCCAAATAGTAATTGAACTTAATGTTGGAAGTCTGTTCTGAAACGACAGTGTCCATGTCTAAGAATGTACTTTGTTTTTGGTATTTTACAACATTACCGTTACTGTCGAATTTGTATGTCTTTTTGCATTTTTCAAATGGAGTATTTTCTTGGTCTGATACGATACGTCCATTCTCGAAAATCATCGTTTTATTGTAGTATTCGTCTCTGCTTATAGTGATTTGTTTTATTCCTTTAGGATAACTTTCAACCTTGTGCTGGTAATCTAAAACGAATTTACTCTTCACCGTATTTCTCAAAAAACCTTCTTTCAGGAGATTGACTAAATCTTCTGATTTGTATCCGATATATTCTTGGGAAAAGGCGCAACTTCCTATGAATAAGCAGATCGAGATCAATATAAGCTTTTTTTCCATTGTGTTTAAATTCGTATTAGTTGTTTTTTTCATCTCTGAAAATGACTACGAATATAGTTTTAGAAAATGATTTTTCAAAATCTAGAACTAGGAAGGTAAACAATTTCTCCTAATTTGGCTGCTAACGTGCGGCTTACCTTCTGAAGATTCTGAATTTCAGTCATTATGCATATCAATTCGTTGTCTTTCATTGGTGTTCTTAATTTCTCTTGAAGTGTTTTAATCTTGTAAGAAATAACCTTGAATTTGAAGTCCATGACGATGTGCGGAACTAACTCAAACAAGCGGTCGGTGTCTGTCTCGACTTTCTTCATTTTGGTGTGAATCTTACTCAACTGATATGGCTCGGAGATGAGGTCGGAGGCCATTTTGCTTATGATAGGATTCTCGTGATAAATAAAGTATCTTTCAGTGCAGAAGTTTGGATTTTTTGAGATTTGTTCCACTGCCTCGTCCAACATCTGTTTGAAAATGGCATCATTTAGAGTAAGTCCGTCAGAATCAAGCTGGTTCTTTACATATTTGACTACCGTTATTGACTGAATGGTAGTTTCCGTTTTTTCTTCCTCTTCGCCATCTTCTCTCTCTTCTTTGTCGGCGAGTGGTATTTTTGTTTCTTTCTCCACTTCACACATCACTTTTTCACCATATTTCACGACAATTTGAATAATGTTTTTTTCTTCGTCGTAAAAACAACCGGATATCTGTGGTAGTTGGTTTGTCTGTGATTGAACGAAAGTTTCAGTTTGACCTTCGTTTCCCGCATTGTTTGCAGTTGGTGATGAAATTTCTGGATTGAGGAAAGAAGGCGTTTTGACTTGAGGATTTTTGATCCGTTCAATCTCATTTTCCAGCTTGGCGCTTCTCACTTTATCAATCTGAGCGTAGAAAATCTTTTCGTCAGTCTCTAATATGCGCGCACACTCCTTTACATAAACGGAACGTTTAATCAGATCGGGAATGACGGCAATGGTATTGGCGATGTCTGAAATGAGTTGAGCCTTTTTGATAGGATCGCGGCGGCACTCTTCCAAGAAGTGGGTCGTCTTGAATATGATGTAGTCTGTCTCGTGTTCGTTGAGATAGGCCAATACATCTGATGCATTGTGATTTTGAGCGAATGTGTCGGGGTCATCTTCAGGCGGAAGAACGACAACTTTCACATTTAGTCCCTCTTCCAAAAGCAACTTTCCGTTTTTCAATGCGGCATTTATTCCGGCAGAATCGCCATCATACATCATTGTCACATTCTTGTTCTCTTCGTTCTTGTCGTTGTCGACAGATGGTAGAATGCGGCGTAACAAACGGATTTGCTCTGAGGTCAGCGCTGTTCCGCAAGGTGCTACAATGTTTTCGATGCCGGCCTGTACCATGGAGATAACGTCGCAATAACCCTCAACAATGTAGCATTTTTTCTCACGGATAATGGCATTTTTGGCAAAATAGACGCCGTAAAGTGCCTGGCTTTTGTGGTAAATTTCAGACTCCGGAGAGTTCTGATATTTTACCTGATCGTCTTTCTTAATGGCTCGTCCGCCGAAGGCAATCACCTTTCCTGAGATAGAATGGATGGGGAAAATAGCTCTTCCGTGAAAACGGTCTATCACGTAGTTGTTGTCTTTAACGATGGTAAGGCCTGTTTTCTCAAGATAATCCAATTTATAGCCTTTTTGCTGAGCTGCCAGTGTGTACTCATCGCGTTTGTCGATGGCGTAACCTAGTTGGAATTTCTTGATGATGTCCTCTCTGAATCCACGGTGCATGAAGTAGCTCATTCCAATCGCTTTGCCCTCAATATGGTTGTAAAGGTTGCTCGTGAAATGTTGCTGGCTCCATTCTGTGACAGCCATCAGACTCTCCCTCTCGTTTTGTTTTTGGATCTCTTCGGGAGAGAGTTCTTTCTCCTCAATTTCGATGTGGTATTTCTTGGCAAGGAATTTCAGAGCCTCGAAGTAAGACAGGTTCTCAAGTTCCATGATGAAGTTGACGGGGTTTCCTCCTTTTCCGCAACCGAAACATTTACAGATGTTCTTGGCTGGAGAAACGGTGAAAGACGGTGTCTTCTCATTGTGGAACGGGCATAGACCGATATAGTTCACACCTCTACGTTTGAGTGTGACATAGTCCGAGACAACATCTACAATGTCTGCTGTTTCGAATATCTTATCTATGGTCGCTCTGTCTATCATCAAAAATGGGAATGTTTGTTTTCTATTGAGAAAGAAGTCCGAAGCCTTCGGAAGGAAAGCCTCGGAACATCTATGTCGTTTTTAAATTATTTTCTCTTATCAATGAACTTGATTGGCTTTCTGCTCATCTGTGGGAACATGATGGTATGGATAACCTCTGGAGACTCGAACGAGAGGGAAGGAGCCACACGTATTTTTGCACGGAAGAGGTCCTTGATCTTTTTCTCGAACTTGTCGTAATGTTCAGGATCGATTGTTGTTCCGATACGGATAAGGATATCATCTGTTCCGATCTCGTTGGTTGAAACCTCGATCACATAATTGCTTAAGCCTTGTATATCGTCTATCACATCATACAATGAAGAAGGATAAAGGGTAGTACCTTTATATTTGATCATCTGTCCTTTTCTGCCCACAACAGAACTTAAACGCATGGTGTTCCTACCGCAAGAGCATGGCTCCGTGTGGTGGTAGCACATATCGCCGGTTTTGAAACGAACAAGAGGCATACCCTCAACGCCAAGGTGGGTGATGGTAACCTCTCCTGCCTCGTCGGCTGTAACAGGTTTGTCGTTATCGTCCAAGAACTCCGCAATGATCAGTTCTGGCTGAAGGTGTCCGCCGCAGCCGTATGTACACTCAGAGAAACCTGTCTGCATCTCAGTGGATGCGTACGTCATGAATAGGTGAAGTTCTGGCCAACGGTCGTGTAGTTTCTGACTTAAGGTATTGAATGAAAAGTCTTTGTTTCTTAATGCTTCGCCGATGCAGACTGCCTTTTTAAGTGAGCAGTTATGATAGTCGATGCCGTGTGCTTCGGCATAGTCGATAAGTTTCATTAAGAAAGAAGGAACGGCCATACAGCAAGTTGGATTCATTCTTTTAATGGAATCCCACTGCAGTTCTGGAATGCCGTTTCCTACACGTATAATTCCTGCGCCCAACTCCACAGCACCTAAGAAGTAAGCCAAACCGGCCATGAATCTACGGTCTATGGTGGTCATCAGTTGAATGGTATCGTTTTTTGTCAAACCAGCGTTAGAGAAAGTTAGGCTCTCGTTGTAAGCCAAACGGTCCAAGTCGTTTTTTGTCAAACCTACCGTTACAGGGTCGCCCAATGTACCTGAAGTTGTTACGATATCAGTGATTTCAGACATTGAAACACAGAAAAAATCTTTGTTGAATTCCTGCAGATCATTCTTTGTAGTGACAGGCACTTTTTGCAAATCTGCCACTGTTTGAATCTCTTCAAAACGGATGCCATGCTCTTTGAACAATTTTTGGTAGAATGGCGAATGCTCTTTCATATACATCATCTGCTTTCTCAAAAGCGTATTTTGAAAATCTGCAATTTCCTCTGGCGATTTGAATTGAATTTCAGAATGTTTTTCCATCTCTTTTCCTTTTTTTATTGTGTAAGTCATGGGTGCAAGTAGACACTTTATTTTCAAAGAAAGTAAGTGTAAAACCTCATGACCTATGTGCGAATAAAGAAAGATATCATCTTAAAAAGCTGTTCCGATTTTCCACAAACTTTTTTGTTTTAAACCAAAGTGTAGTTTTAGTTGATTTTTTGAATGCCTTTTGGGTCATTTTAAACGTTTTTATTTGTCAGACAGCTCGCTGTCTTTCTCATAAAGCACTTAAAATGTCTCAAAAACTTATCTCAAAGAATCTAACGATAAAATGGAAATAGCTTCTAAAGAATAAAGCCTTTCTTTTTTCTAAACTACAAAGATAACTTTCATTCATTTAAGTTGGCAGAAAATGTGATTTTTTTCATTTTTTTAGGAGGAAAGCTATAGGTGTTGAAAAACAGAATCCGCAGAGTTTATAAACGTAAGATTCTTTTTTGATAGATTCTTACGTTTAACTCTGCGGATAGCTTTTTTGTGTATTTTATTTTAAGATTCCCATCTTATTGACTTATGACTACTCTCCTGCAGGTGGAGTGTAGGTAGAACATCCGGTGTCCATTGTTTCGTAAGGAAACATGGTTGGTTCTATCCAATCGGGAACGTCACTTGCATTAACTTTGTCGAATAGTCTAAAGTCGCCAGGTTCATATCCTTGGAAGGAAATGTGGTAAAACTTCTTGCCATCTTCGGAGACGGTGTAAAGATAGTCGTAGTTTTTTCCATCTTTGGTTATTCGAAGGAAAGTGTTGTCTACGGTAAACCAAGTTCCCTGAGCTAATCCTGTTGATGAAGGTGGATCCCAAACAACGAATCGCGCATGGTTTTCTGAGTCGAAGTCGAAACGGTATCTGTGGGTTCCTCCCGCTCCAAGGGCAACATTGTCTTGCAACCACGCCATGTCTGGACCTTCGATTAGACGTGGGTCTTGCTCGTTGGTAGGTGGGTTGCTCATATCTATATTGTAACCAACAGGAGCCAACTCTTCGGGATTCTTAGGTTGGGCAATAACTGGCACGCTGATATTTTCTGCTCCTGCGATATCTTGAATGGATTTACGTTGCCATCTTCCTGGCATTCCACCTTCTGGCATCATTGACATATTGTCTTTGTCTATCATGTAATAGATGTACTTTGATGTGGTACCTGTGGATGAGACAATATTCAGAGAGTAACAGTTAAGCGTATACCATTCGCCGGAGGCTGGTTGAAACAGATTGCTGTTGTACATCATGCCTGTAATGGCAGCGTTCTCATTTATAATAAGGACATACGGATATCCGTAGTTTTCGTTTACCCAGATCTCTCCTTCGGCTGTGATTAGTCGTTCGTCACGAAAACCCTTCACTCCTCCTGTAGTAGGTGGTTGATGAATGTCGCAGGGATCGTCCATTCCAGCTGGGCGTGAGTCGGTAACGGAGAGGGCGAGACGGAATCCGATAGAACCGTCTTTGCCTTCGATAGAACGTATTTTTCTGGCAGAAACACGGCTCTCTGATGCAGGTTGGTCGTGACTACCGCCGCGGCGTACTTTCTGAGTATGTTTGTGAATGGTGACTGGGTTTGTGACGTCTGCTCCTGATTCATCAAATTTACCCCAGTTGTCGTACATCCATTCGTACACGTTTCCGCTCATGTCGTAAATGCCGAGTTCGTTGGGAGCTTTGGTACCTACCTCTTGAGCCCCTCCGGGATAGCATGTTTTTGAGTCGCCATAGCCAAAACACTGCTCTGGAACATTGCTTGAGTTCCATGCCACATCGTCGGCGTTGTTGCTGCCTGAGTAAAGGTAACCTTTGCTTTTGACTCCGCCTCTGGCAGCAAATTCAAATTCCGCCTCAGTAGCTAACCTGTATTTCTTTCCGGTTAGTTCGCTGAGTTTACAAGTGAATGTTACAGCGTCATACCAGGTGATGGTTGTTTTTGGCTTGTTGTCTTTCGATGTGCCATCGTTCATGACAGCCTCCCACTGTGCGTTTGTCACTTCGTATTTGCTCACGTAGTAGTCGCTGAGTGTTACGTTGTGGGCAGGCAGCTCAGTGGTTTCACAGTTGTTGTCCGATTCTGAACAGCCCATTTTGAAAGCACCACCCTGCACATATACCATGTCTAAGTCTGTTCCGTTTAATGATTCAGTGAAGTTGGATTTTTGAGATTCGGATTGTGTTTCGAATACGATACTGTCTATCTCTGAAACGGTTGATTGGAATACGACTGAACCGTTCTTCATCATATAGATACTTTCTCTTTGGGCAAAAAGTATTGTAGATGTAAATAGCAGGATTACTGCTGTGCACAATTTTATGAATGCAGTTTTCATGATTACCTGATATTTGAATGATTAATAATCTTTTTTACCAAGAAACCTTGTGTGGTTTCAATCCGGAGAATGTAAATTCCAATTGGAAGATGAGAGATGAACATTGTGTTGGAAGAGCTTTCTCCCCAAATTTTGCCTTCTCCGCTAAATAGAGTCAGAGAGAGAACTTGAGAGTCAGACTCAACCCTAATTTCGCCTTGAGAGGAAAGATAGGCGTTAATGCCTGATTGGTTGTAAATCTCTTCTGTTCCAGACACACCGCCTTCATTGAAGCTGACTTTGCTGATGGAGGAGAAAAGATAAGCCTCAGAGGCTCCTTTCTTTGGTTTCAGAACGAGATCATTGTTTGAAAAAGTGAGATTACTGATGTCGTCAAGAGAAGATTGACCAGCCAAAGAGCCATTGCTTTTGCTTACGATCAGATAATCTGAGGAAAGAACATCTTCCCCTGATTTGGGATGATAGAAAATGACGCTATCAATGTCGGATACGCTGGTCTCAAAAACGACGGAGCCGTTTTTCATGACCTTCACCATTTTTGTCTGAGCCTGAATATTCGTCAGACAAAAAGATAGTGCAAGGAAAAAGAGTAGCCGGGCTCTTTTTACCTTCCATGGTGTTTCTTTTGTTAGTTGTTTCATTGTGTTTTTCATTTTTTTTGTGAATGTAGTTTTGAGAAAATACTATAGATGGGAATTTTGATTTATGGAAAAAATGAGCACACCTTCACAATTGAAACATGACTTGAGCAAGTGGTGTTTAGTTAACATAACCCCACCTCGCAAGTATGGATACTTGTGAAGAAAAATGTTTTTTTTATTTTTGAAACGGTTGTATGGGCGTGTTTGTTCACGCACAAGGAAACTCCAATCCAACCGCAATAGAAAATGTTTTCTTTTTTTTGAAACGAATTACTTTTTCTCAGAATGTAGAGTAGTGGTTTTTGGTTGGTCCATGCCATGCCACTGTTTTGTCATTCAGAGATAAAATGTCTAATGTCTTTACTTTAATAGTTGATTCTGCAAATCAATTGATTTGCATCCTCTTTGTTCTTTTACGGTGATGCAATATTATATAATTATTAGCAATAAAAAAATTATTTAACATAGTAGATTAACTATGTGATTTTTATTTTTTTTATTTTTTT
>JALNVE010000034.1 GCA_023227695.1 Paludibacteraceae bacterium | reverse complement strand
TCTCCACAGGGCAACTGGAAAGAGGGAGATTTTCTCTTCTCTTTCTGCTCTGAAAAATATTTTTTCTACCTGACCCATTTTTTTCCTCCTCAAGTTGCATTATCAATTTGAATCCCCGAAAAATTCAAAAAGAGATCAAGTAAAAAACACGTGGGTATGATAAATTACTCACGAATCTCTAATCATCAGAAAAAGAGATCCAGCTCAAAATAAGCGGTTAAAAATGAAATCTAGATTTCTTATACTAGAACAGCTACCGCTAACAGCATAGAGAATGCCGTCAACCCAATCCTCATTTTCACAGTTTTCTTTGTTATACAAGCTACCAGCAATGAAGTGGCAGAATATCCATATCAATCCTTCAACAAAAGAGGTTTAGCTGTCAAATCAAAACAAAGGTTTTGAAGTTGATGAAGGTAATGAAACGGTTTTCCTATCTGTTTGTCAAGATACAAAAGAGAATAACCAGCTTGTTTGTTCCAATAAAGATTAATATCCTCATTAACGTAAACTCGATCCTGTACCTTTTCATACTCGAATTTGAAGCCCAAACGGAACAACATATCTTCCGTAATCTTTACTGGGGTACAAGAAGCTATCTCTACACCCAACGACTCATTTTGAGCCAACGTGAAGATATCAGAAGCAGAAACTTCATGTATTCTGCCATTAACCAATATTTGGTTTCCTATACGCAATTCATTTGTTTTCATACAACCTCCTATTTTTTTGATCAAATACAAAACAAATCTACAAACACAAGTCTATCAATCTTTTTTGCAACTCTACAATATAAAACACCTGCATAAACCAAAACATTAAACATGTTTGTTTTTCCTATATATTTTCTCGCTTCGGATAATCTGCCAACGAAAAACCAAAAATGCACCTATGAAATAGAAAAATGTCTGTATCCATAAAGCAGTATATTCAAAACTAACCTGATTTAAGGTAGCTCCCATCGTATTCATCTTAATAAAGCCTTGAATGCCAAAAGTTGACGGAAAAAGATATGAGATTGATTTCCAATACCATGGCACTACAGATGCTGGCCAAGATATTCCAGACAAAAACAATAAAATCAACGACATAAAGATAAATATGACAAATGAAGATTCCCTGTCCCTTACGAAACTTACTATTGTCAAAGAGAAGAAAATACATGACAGCAAGAACGGGAATATTAACTCCAAAATAGCAAAACCATCACCCATTTGAGGCAAGCTAAATATAATTGGGACGCACCAAAGCAAATAAACTGCCACTACCGAATAGATCATCAAATAGCACAAAGACTTTCCAAAAACAATACGGAACGTGCCTCTATAATGACGTTGTATAGGAAGCAGATCCCTATAAGTATTTTTATCTTTTGCAGCACCGCTCAGCAAAGCGATTCCCATCAACATTGTCTGCTGGATAACCAAAATCAATACAGCAGGAATCAAGAAGCTGGCAAAACCGTTCTGAGGATTGAAGTAGGTTACATCTTCATATTCAATAGGCGCCGTAAGCACCTCCTGTTCTCGATTTGACAACCCAGCCATTCGCTCTATCTGAATATCCTTACCCATCTCAAGTGAAACATCCGTCAACGTAACTAGGAATGCCTTATAATAGAGTAAACTGCTCATATCAGAATATAGCACAACGTATGTTTTCTCATCACGTACAATCTTCTTTGAAAAATCAGAAGGAATCATCATGATACCATACGCTTTCTTTTCTCGCAGCATATGTTTAGCCTCTTCCATGTTGGAAGCCTTACCTACAATACGAACATCACGTGTAGCGTCACACAACCGGGAAAACTCTCTACTCTGTGGCGTATTACAATCATCCACAACAACCATACAGACCTCTTTGGCAACCTCATTGTCATATATGAAACAATAGAGCAAAGGATAAGCAAACGGAGCCACAATGAAGAAGATGATAACTCCTGCATCATGTATCACATTACGGAACTCCTCCTTCCAAATGATGAATGAATCCCGGATACCCTCCTTTATTATATTTTTAAACGATTTGTTAGACATTTCTATACGTTATAATTTTCTACCTACAGAATCTCACCACACAACTCTCTTTCAAAAAAGCAAGAATTAAGGAATATACTTATATGTCAAATACACTCTTTTTATACTCTTCATTACAACAAGCGGCAAGAATAAGAATAAAGCCAAAGCCAAATATATATGCCAAGTATATTCGAAGCCCAAACCATTTAAAGCTTGGTCCACATACAATAAAAAGAAATGTCTTAACGGGAAGAAGTTAGACCAACACTGCAAGACATAATGCATCTCTGACACAGGGAACGTAAATCCTGAGATGGAAAGAGAAACTACACTTATCAACGAAGCCGCACTTAATGACAGTCTCATGATTGGCAACAACCCAAATAAGAAGATAGCCAAAGACTGGGAAGCTATAATAAGCGAATAAGATGCGGCCAACATTGAACCAATTCCCAAAGCACAAGGAAACTGCATGAATTTATAGAGGATTACATCTATCAAAGTTATCACAGAGCAATAAATCAATGTATGTGGAAACATCTTAGCAAAGAGTGCCACAAACATCTTATTATTTGACATACGCAATAACACACGTGATGTATTTCTCTTCAACTCATTACCCAAAGCATAGATTGTCAACAACATAATGACGATATTATAGACACCTGGAATAATCAGATTACAGAGATATACAGAGTAATTTGTAAGTGGATTGCCTATCAGGTGTGTATCAACACCTATAGGTTGCAGCTCGGTCATAGCCTGATCTTCCGTCTGCCCCCTTGCCGTTTTGAACTCCTTTGCCACTGCTGCCGAACCCAATACCGAAATAGTACGTAAATCACGGTAAAGAAGAGAACCTGCTATCAAATAGGAGTTATTCATATAGAAGGAAAACTTAGGTTGTCGGCTTGCCATCACATCCTTTTCAAAATTATCGGGGATATAAAAGATAGCATAAACATAACCCTCCTGCATGGCACGACGAGCATCCTGAAAGTTTGCATACTTCATAGCCACTTTTGTCTGCTTAAATGCATCCAATTGTCGAACCACACGTCTTGACACCGCACTATTATCATTATCTACAACTGCAATAGGTAAATCTTGCGGAAGACCTTTTCCCATCAAAGTCAAGAAAAACAATGCGGTAAAAAGAGGAGCTATAATCATACCGAAAAGGTACAAAGGTCGAGATGCCAAGATTCGAGCCTCTCGTATACAAAGTAACCAAACTCGGTACCATAGTTTTTTTCTAAAAATCACCACCATAAGACTACGAAGATTAAGATAAGACCATTCGCATCAATCTACACAAAGAGTATAGACTCTTTCGAGCCAATAATCACCACTATTTTATAATGACAGACATTCCTGGACGAAGATTCTCTACAGGAGCTGTTGGTTTTGCACGAACCTCAAATGTCTTTGAGTCGTATTCGCCTGTAACTTTTGTAGCCTTCCATGCTGCGAAAGAACCTAAGTCTTTTATGTATGTTACCTTCAAAGTAATCTCTTTATCACCAAGAGCAGGAACAAATGCTTTGAACTCTTTCCCCTTAGGAAAATCCTTCAAATAAGCCTCTCTCATGTTGAAAGTAACCCACATGTCCTGTAAATCCAATACGTTCATGATGGGAGCACCAGAGCCAACAAGTTCACCTCTTTGAGGGAAAATTTCGCTGATTTCACCAGAAATAGGAGAAGTCAACATCGTCTCACTCATATAAGAGCGAACTTCTGCCACCGCACCTTTTGCACGGTTCAACTGAGCTTGAGCAGCTTCCTTATCCTCTTCCTGAGCACCTTTCACAGCCATCTCATATTGAGATTTAGCAGCTTGTTCGGTTGCCAACATAGCTTTATAGTTAGCCTCTGCCTCGTCTCTTTTTTGTGCAGGCAAAACCTCTTTCTCATACAAGTTCTGAACTCTATCGAATGATTTCTTTGCAACTTCCAATCCGGCTAAAGCTTTCTGCCACATTTCGAAAGCACCACGAATTTGTTCTTCTCGAGTTCCTTTATTTGCTTTCTGATTCAAAGCTGAAGCAGCCTTCTCTGCAGCTCTAGCTTGAGTCAATTTAGCCTCTACTTCAGGGCTGTCAAGGATAACCAAAGTATCGCCTGCTTTAACAAAGGCACCCTCTTCAACCAAATACTTTTCAATACGTCCTGGCACTTTACCTGAAATCCTCACCTCTGTTGCTTCCACTTCTCCTTGAATAATTTCAGGATCGGGTTGCATAAAGAAGAATCCAAACAAAGTGATACCTAAGACAATGCACACCAAAACAACGAATGCGACCAACATATTCGCATTATCAGAATTTTTTTTCTTAGCACTCATTTTATTTATTTTTTATATTTTTCTCATTCCCAATTATTCTATTTCGCTCTATTTGCCCAATTGACCAATGGCTTTCTGCAAATAAATCTCTGTCATCTTAGCATCAATTTCAGCCTCAATCTTATCTGATTTAGCCGTCAGCCATGCGGTCTGAGCCTCCAAAAGGTTAGATGCAGGAATAACACCCTCGTTAAATCCTATTGTAGCATATTTCAAGTTTTCATCAGCTCGTTCCAAGTTTTTCTGTGCCAAATCCAACTTTCTCTTTGCCTCTGTCTGTTTGAACTCACATTGATTAACTTGGAGTTTTATCTTCTCTTCCACATCATTCAGTTTGAAATTGGCAATATTCGTTTCGCATTTAGCCGCATTCAAGAGATGGATCTGTTCACCCCAATGTAACAATGGGATATTGACAACTACACCCACATTCCATGTGAATTTGAATTTATTCTCAAATCCGTTAAGAGAATTTGGATTAGAGCCAATATAATTAGCCATCAATGCTACAGTGGGCAACATATCTGCACGAACTAGAGTCTCCTTTTGTTTGTAAATCTGCGTAGCGTAATTTAAACTTTTTGTTTCACTTCTGTTTTCGTAAACTTTTTCCATATCAACAGAATCGATTTCTGACAAAAGAATCTCTTCCAAATTTTCATCAGCAAGAGAGAAGACCTGATCTACGGGAAGACCACAATACTGAGCAAGTAACATCTTTGAAAGACTGATTCCGTTTTCAATCTTCAGAAGAGCCATCTCTGCCTCATTTTGTTTCACCTGAACAGAAAGTTGATCTGCCTTTGTTGCCAAGCCAGACTCTTTTAGAGTAGAGACATCATAATTCATCTTACTCAACAGCTCAATCAAACCATTGACAGCTTTCTTTTTATTTGCCAACGAAACAATCTGCCAATAAGTTTCATCAACGCTCAATATAACATTCTGCCTGCTTGACTCTTGCTTTGACAGAGCAAGATCTTTACTCAAATTGGCTATTTTATTATATGCAACAATCTTTCCACCCATAAAAATAGGCTGCGTGAGATTGAGCACTCCCATATATATATTTTTTGTGTCAAGTGTAAGTTCATCTTTTGGAATTGTGGTATAACTTTTCCACATGATTTTTTCAGGATTGTCTTTCGGATCAAAAGGCATTCCATTTGCATCCAAAGGGACAGCACGACCTTGTATTTTTGTCCATTTGTTATTTACCTGGTCTTGTGTAAATGCAAATCCGGATTCCGTAACAGTTCCTATTGGGAGGTACATATCCTCGCCAATCAAGGACAAATCCTTTTCATTCCTGACATAAGATCCTTTAATAGATAAGTCAGGCAAATACTTAGTAAACGCGGCCTTTTTCTTATACCCCGCCATAGCAACTTCTTCTGCAGCAATTTTATGATCCTTGTTGTTTTCTAAGGCCATAACCCTGCACTCTTCCAAAGTCAGCACATTCTGCGATACAACAGGAAGTGAGACCAACAACCATAAGGCAACCACAACAACTTTTTTCATTTCTATATTATTATTCGGTAAAATAATTCAGGCATAAAAGAACCAAAAAACACCATTGAATTCGCAACATCCAGCCTCTATTATTTACAATAATTGCTTAACCACGAAAATCACTATTTGAGTTTTCGAGATTAAGCATTAATATAAACATCACGCTTAACGCGATTGAAATTTGGTCTGTCATGTCCAACTTCAAAACCAGAAGTTGGACATAAACTGACCGTCTTTCATTCTTCTTTTGGATTATTTATTAGAAGCTTCAAGTTCTTGAATGTTTGCAAAAACTTTCTTCAAAAGATACTGAGCTTGTTCAATTTCTTCCTTTGAAAGTCCTTCTAAAGCAGTCTGCATAGTACCTAGAGTAGCAATCCTAGCTGACTTATGAAGATCCTGTCCAGCTTGTGTCAAGAAAATCTTGTTTGTTCTACGGTCTACATTATCTTGCTTCCTATAAAGCAAACCTTGTCTTTCCAAGTTATCGATAAGACGAGTGATGCTCGGTTTATCTTTATAAGTAGCATCTGCGATTTCACGTTGAGTAACGCCATCTTGCTGCCATAAGAACATCAGAACAGACCACTGTTCTGGAGTAATATCCAAACCTGCCGTACGTAGATCTCTGTACATGCGTCTGTTGATTGCACTTGAAACCTTTCCGCTAATCACAGCGAAAACTAATTCATAATCCAACATAAAGTCTTCCATATTTTTGCTTTTTTAATTTTTGATGTGCAAAACTAGTTGTTTAAACAATAAAAATCAAATAAAATGTTTATAAATTTCATTTCGCATGACATTTATTGACAAATGATAAGAATTTGTATTCGTTAATCAAAAAATTCATCACAAACACACATTTTTCTATATAATTATTATAATAGGTGTCTTTTTTAGATATTTAAATAAGTTATATTTGCGATAAGCAAACTTAGAAATAAATTTCGACAAAAAATATCATGGCAAAAAATATTTTTAATAATCTTATATTTGAAACAACAAAAACCATCAGTTTTTGTTTAGTGGCGTACGTGATTATTATTTGGGGACTGATGCAATTCCAACTTATAAACAACTTCTCTCCTTATGAAATCGTCAGCACCTTTTTAGGAATCGTATATGTTATTTTGCTTCGAAATCCGAACAACTATCTTAGTTTCATTGTCGGGATAGCTTCTACCCTAGCATTAGGGCTACACTTTCTCAATATTGATTTGAAATACACAGCATATCTATACTTCTTTTTTTTCATACCTTGCCAAATAGTCTCTCTTATAACTTGGTGGAAAGGAGACCAAGAAGAAGATAAAGAAACGCTTGTCCCATCATTTCTTACTAAGAAATACATGGCAATCACAATAGCTGCGACAGTGATCGTTACGGCCATTTTTGCTAAATTCTTCAGCGATGGTAGTTTCTTTCTTAGAATTGCAGATGGTTTCTTTTTCTCTCTGAATGTAGTGGCAAATATATTAATTATAAAAAAGAAAACTGATTGTTGGATGTTTTGGTGCATTTCAAACTTTTTTGCAGCTTCCCTATTTACATTCAAGGCTTCTTATTTTACTGTAGCACTTAACTTTGTATATATCACAGTAAACCTGATTGCCATGACGAAATGGGCAAAAGATGTAACAGACAAAGATGCCGGTTGGACAGAAGGCAAATAAATCAGATTCGTCCAACCGCCTCTTCCAACAAAGCAGGATCAAAGTTAATAAATTCTTTCGTCAGACTTTTTTCTGTAGTAGTCAAGACTCTCCACGATAAATCATTTTGATTTACGCAGGCAAACATGCTATATTGAGACGACAAGTAATCAGCAAGATACTCTTGTTCTGTTTGTCCTGGAGTAGGGATCAAAACTGCTTTGTGAGAAATGGATGCCATCTCCATTATCGAGGTGTATCCAGATCGGCAGACAACACAGTCGGAAACTTGCAATAGGCCAAGCAAACTATCTCCACTCAAGACATTTTCAACCTGCAATTTAGGATACACAGCATTATTTAAGAAAGAAGAATCAATACCTCTTACCAAAATACAAGAAGGCAAATCGACCCTATCTTTAAACAGATTCAAAATCTTTTTTTCTAAAATTGAACGCTGAGGTTCTACTCCAGAGAGGATAAAAAGAAATTTGTATTTTAAAGAGACTGTACTTCCCCCATTCTTTGAAAATCGAGACAAAGGTCCTACATAACGGACCTTCAGATTCATTTGGGGATGCGACAAATCACCCGCCAAATCTTTCATGTCAGAAAAGTCAGGCACCCAACATTCATCATATTTTGATATCAGATATGCGTGCAAATCTTTTACCAAAGGTTCTAAAAAAGAAAGAGGACTAGGCATTCTTATTAAAAGCTGATGCGTCATATAAACTGTACGACAATCCTTGCAAAACAAGCCAAAACGATTATCTGAAAACACAACATCTATACTCTCCTGCTTAACCAAGCGGCAAACAAATCGATGGTCTTTCCAAAGAGACGCAAACAAATGCGGTAACGCTAAAAACATTGCTCCAACTTGAGATTTTCCAGACGAATATTTCATCTCAAAAGAAGGGAACTCAACATATCGAAGTTGAGGAAACTCTTTGTGCAAAAACTCACCTGAAGAGCCATTTCCTCCCAACAAAACCTCATAATCATTATCCAGAAAGGCTTTAACGACAGGAACAGAACGGACGGCATGACCTAATCCCCAGTTCAAAACCGCAACCAAAACCTTTTTCTTCATAACGAATTAAGCAACATCCACCTTATAGCCTTCCTTACGGACTCTTTCTGCTATCTCCTCCAACTCCTCATGACTGATTTTCTCAAGCGTACGGATGGGAGTATCTCTGTCTATTGCATATATCATAATTTCTTTCGGATTCATCTCTTTTACTGCTTCAATCCATGCTGAGACCTCCTCATCAGTGGTATTGTCAACGATACGATCCTTTACATAACCACGCAAAAAGATAGTCTGAAGAATAAAGTTTCCTTTAAAACGTATCAATTGTTCAACTATAGAAGCAACGGAATAATCAGTTGAATGAGGGTCGTCTATCAACTTAACCGTCGAATCAATGGCAGAATCCAATTTCAAGATGTTATTATCAACTTTATTCAATGCATCAAAAACACTCTGTTTGTGAACCATGGTCGAATTAGACAACACACTTACCTTGGCATTTGGAAAGTACTCATTTCGCAATTCTATTGCATCGTCTATAATCTCCGCAAACTGATGGTGCAAAGTTGGCTCTCCATTACCTGCAAAAGTAATGACGTCTAACTTCTTGTTTTCAGACTTCATCTGTGAAAGTTGAAGCTGCAAAGCATCTTTCACCTCTTCTCTTGTAGGAAGTTTACCTGTCTCACCTTTCTTTGACATACCGCATTCACAATAAACGCAATCGAACGAACACAACTTCACATTGCAAGGTAACAAATTCACACCTAAAGAGATTCCCAATCTACGACTCTTGATCGGACCAAAAACTATTGAATCAAAAAGAAATGTTGCCATAAAATTCCACTCCTATAATTATCTTTTATTTAAATCATCAAAAAGCGACTGTAGATAAGCTTTGCCATCTAACGTCAGGCCAGGATCATCTTCCCGCAAGGGAACACTTGCGCCACAATCATATATAGAAATACCCTTCGGGGTAATCAACCCAAATCCATCATTAAAAGCATAAAATGCAAATTCAGGTGCATCCTTCCCAAATATATTTTTACTGAATATGTATTCAGAAGCATCTATGCCAAGTTGTTTCAACAAAGTTTTTGACAAGTCGATTTGAGAGGACAACCTATCAACCTTCATTGTCTTATTTAAGGCTCCGCCAATCCATATCATAGGAATGCGATGGCGCTCTTCGTCGGAGTTTTTCAATGTATTTGGATGCTTGTATGCATGATCTGGCAAAAGAATCACCAACGTATTATCCCACCATTTGCTCTTTTTCAAATCCGAGATAAAAACACCCAAACAGCTGTCTGTATAAGCCACCGAATTCAAGTATTTATCTTCAAAACGATGCACAGGTACATCAAAAGGTTCGTGACTGTTCAAAGTCAAGACAACCTTCATGAAAGGAGTCAAAGTCTGTTGTTTTAAATCCTCAGATACCTTATTAAACAATGCATGATCGTATGCTCCCCACTTCTCTGACATATCCTTCTTCTCGAAATCCTTATCGGAAACGATTTTTTCAAATCCTGATGTGATAAGATAAGAACGCATGTTAGTAAAGTTTTCATCGCCTCCATAAAAGAAGGAGAGATCATAACCTGCTCTCTTCATTGAAAGAGGAAATTTAGGCACGTTTTGACTCTTATTAGGGTACTTCATCAAGGAAGTGGTAGGCTGTGCAGGATAGCCGCTAAATATCGAAACCAGGCCTCTATCTGTACGGAAACTGTTGGCATAAAAGTGAGTGAAAGATATGCCCTCTTCAAATAATCGGTTCAAATTAGGAGCCACATTTTTCTCTCCTCCCAATGGTGAACAGATACCAGATCCAAAGCTTTCCAATATGACCACAATGACATTCGGACGTTGTGTTGTAAGAAGCTGAACGGATGTAGAGTCATTTTGAGACTCAATCATGTGGGCAAAACGAGAAGCTGCCTCAGAACCATCCATAAACCTGTATTGAGTTGCAAACTCATCATTTCTAGACAAAGAATAGATGAAGTTCCAAATCGGATTAATCGCGGAGTGGTTCAAGAATATAGAATGACTGAAATAGACACGTCCTACGTTCATGGTAGACACACTAACACCTCCCCTGATCAATAGCACCATCACAGCAATAATCAGCAAAGCAGGAAGCGCTGTCAATGAAGATGATTGTTTGAAATCAAAAAAACGAGAATGAAAATACTTAAACAAGAAGAAAAACAAAAAGAATATCGCTGCAATGATAAAAAAAGCTGCAATGAATTCAGGCGTCGTTCCGCTTGCCATGGCATCTTTCGGTGTCTTTAGATAAAACAAAGGTGTAGCATCAATCTTAAAGCCCCAATATTTATAGAGGAACATGTCAGACGTACAAAGAATGGACGTCAGAGCAAGTATCACATAAGTATAAACTTTAATAATTTTGGATATTAATTCATTCGATTTAAAGAAAGAAGATATCAAAATCAAAAGAGCCACAAAGACAGACAAATAGCCCGATGTGGACAAATCCATCGAGAATCCGTGGGTTAGAACAGCTATCCATTCTGATAAAGAATATTGAAACGACTCTTTGTAATGGAATAGCATAAAGATGGGCTTCATCAACACACAAAAAAGAAGCCAAAATACATAGTAAAAAAGTATATATATAAGTCTTGATTTCATTTGTTACTAAATCTGCGTTCGCTAACTACAAGTAAAGCCTCATCTTTTAGGGAATCCGGCAACTCTATATTTCTAAGCTGCAAGCTTCTCAACCAACCAGCCACATCATACTCCTTCAAGGTATAGAAGATGTCTTCAAATTGTTTCTGTTCATTCGTATTATAAGAATCGGACGGACGACCGACGAAAGCATCTAACTCCTCATCATCATAATAATCAGGTTGAACTTTCGCATTCAACAACGTCTCCTTTTCACAAACTTCATGAGCACCACAACATCCATCGATATCGTTTCGCTTAGACTTGGAAGTTTCTTCTACTTGAGTCTTTGTATTATCTTCTGTATGAACCGATTCTGAAGTTTTCTGTTTACGTTTCTTATCAACAATATAATAAGTCACACATACCAATACGAAAATAAGGAATAAGATGAAATCCGACATAATTATGCTATTTTAAATCATAACAAATCAACCACTTTCGTCAAATGCATGCTATTGGAACCCTTAATCAACAAATTAGAATTGTTAATAGGATTCAAACGCAACCAATCGATCAACTCATCTGTTGTTTCAAAACGATGAAATTGATCTGTCGATTCCATAAAGCATGGACCGATCAAGAACACATCTTTCAAATCACTTTTTTTAAGCAACTCAGCAATGGCAACATGTTCTTGCATGCTATCAGCTCCCAACTCTTTCATATCACCTAAAATGACAATCTTATTAGGTTTGTTCATCTGAAGAAAATTATGGAGAGAGGCATTCATGCTTGTTGGATTGGCATTATAAGCATCAATGATCAATTGATTTCTACCAGAGTCTTTAAACTGAGAACGGTTATTAGTGGGTTCGTATGCCTCAATAGCAGCAACAATCTCTTCATCAGAGACACCCATTTTTCGGCCAACAGCAATAGCAGCGATGACATTCTCATAGTTGTATGCACCAATCAAATGAGTTTTAATGATTTTACCTTCCCACTCAACAGACAAGAAAGGATCAGAACTGTAGATATCAGCTACAACATCATAATTAGTGTTTTTTCCAAACTTGAATGCCTTTATTCCTAATGATATAGATTGAAGAATTTCATTATCATAATTGATAAATATTTCTCCGTTTGTCTCTCTCAAGAATTCATACAGAGCAGCCTTGGTTTTAATCACACCTTCAAAAGAGCCGAAGCCTTCTAAATGAGCTTTACCTATATTAGTAATGATTCCATAATTTGGCCTTACAATTTCAACCAATTCTCTAATCTCACCAGGATGGTTTGCCCCCATTTCAACAACAGCAATCTCATGCTCTGACGTCAAGCGAAGTAATGTCAACGGAACACCAAGATGATTGTTGAAATTACCTTGAGTATATAAAGTACTGTATTTTCTCTGAAGGACAGCTGAAACCAATTCCTTGGTTGTTGTTTTTCCATTCGTTCCTGTGATACCTATAATTTTCGTACCCAAAGTCACACGATGAAACTTTGCCAACTGTTGTAATGTAGACAAACAATTTTCCACATAAAAAATGCTCGTACCATTTGCATATTTTTTTTCATCAACAAAAGCATATGAGCAACCATTATCTATTGCCTTCTGAGCATATTCATTACCATTGAATGAAACGCCTTTCATTGCAAAAAAGATAGAATTTTCCGGACAATTCCTACTATCTGTTGTAATAGAAGGATGAGCCTTATACAAACTATAAATTTCTTTTATTTCCATAACCGATTACATAGCAAAAAAGCCCCCAAAAGGGGCTTTTTCTTATTTAGATACTTAAAATATTATCTTTCTTCATCTTCAGGACCTACCTTACTCATTGCGCAACGGAAACCTAAGTCACTACGAGACTTCTTCTGGTTAAGATAACGTCTCTGACCTGGATTCAACCAATAAGCACGGTCTTTCCAACCTCCACCTTTGTAAACTCTAGTTTCATTAGAAATCTTAGAAGTCAACAAACCTTCAGCGTCAGTATCAGGATCATACAATTTCTTAGTTTGAACATCTGGATCAGCAACCTCTTTCCATGAATTTCTATTCAAGCTACTTTGAGCATCACCATCTTTATAATTACGAACGTCCAATCTAACGTATTTGTCCATTTCTGTTTCCTTATCAGCAGGGATTGCGAAGATTACACGACCCAAGCTATCAATCTGAGGAACCTTAATGTTCTTACCGTCAACTGTGCTCTCTGTAAAGATAGGAGATACATATTCATTACCACGGAATGGATTGTACTCTTGTACATCGTCGCTTGAAAGTACTCTATATACATCCAAAACCCACTCGTTAACGTTTCCTGCCATGTTGTACAAACCAAACTCATTAGGGAAGAATGCATCAACTGGAGCTGTGATTGTAGCATGGTCATTCAATTTTCCTCCCATACCCATCATATCACCTCGTCCACGAACGAAGTTAGCTTGCATTTCGCCTCTGTACTTCTTCTCTGGATTTCTCATTTGGTGACCATACCAAGGATAAATCTTTTTCTCCTTGTAATTTTCCTCACCTTCAATAGTCTTTGTTCCATAAGCAGCGTATTCCCACTCAGCTTCGGTTGGGAGACGGAACTTAGGAAGAAGAACACCATCAGACATATTAGTTCTTCTTGCATTTCCATATACATCCTTCAAAGGTTTTTTACCCTCAGTTGGTTTGTAATCACTCTTCATCAAATATTTAGAAGTATTGAATACTTGGTTCTGAGCAATATCATTTGCATCTGTATTACCTTTCAAAGCTTGAAAATCAGGATATTGAATAGTACCTGATTCTACCATTCTCATCTCGTTTACACGATCGGTACGCCAAATACAATAGTTAAATGCTTGTTCCCAATTCACACCAACTACTGGATAATAGTTGTATGCAACGTGAGAGAAATAGAAATCCAAATAAGGCTCATTGTAAGCCAACTCCTCACGCCATACCAAAGTATCTGGATAAACAGATTCAATAATTTCACGGGAATTGTGGAACACATTGTTCATCCAATTAGTATACTCTCTCCAGTTCAAATTACTGATTTCATGTTGATCCATATAGAATGAACTTACAGTAACACGTCTTGGAATATTGTTCCAATCTCCGATAATATCTTCAATCACACGACCCATGGTGAAAGTACCACCTTGGATAAATACCATACCAACTGGAGTATCCTGTTTGTAACCAGTTACAACCTGGAAACCTCCGTTCTTTTTGTCGTTGTACTTCCATCCTGTAACATTGGATTCCTTAGAGTCTTTTAGCTTCTTCTTTCCGCCACAAGCTGTTAACGACACTCCTAAGATCGCTAGTAATACTACAGTCCTAAAAAGCCTTAAGTGTTTCATAGTACTAATACTAAATGAATTTATTTTACTTTATTTATTGTATTAACTCTCACTTACGCATTTTATTGCGTAGCCTCAAAAAAAACTTATATTTTAAAATTTCACTGAGACTGTGGACAAAGATATATATTTTCTATCTTTGCAAAAAAGAATTTCACGAATATTTTTTAGTTTTTTTTAATAATCCACTTTCTAAGATGAATTTTAACGCTAATGGTTTGATTTGGGAATTGAAAGAACCTATAGTAATGGGCATTTTAAACGTCACTCCAGATTCTTTTTATGAGAACAGTAGATGCACGGATAACAAAAGTATTTTAAAACGTGCAGAAGAGATTGTCTTGCAAGGAGGAAAAATCATTGACATAGGCGGATATTCGTCACGACCAGGGTGCGACGAAGTTTCAGAGGAAGAAGAGCTGCACCGAGTAACCAACGCCGCTAATATAATAAGGACGGCATTCCCAGAAGTACCTATTTCCATCGATACATTCAGAGCTAAAGTTGCAGAAAAATGCGTTACTGAATGCGGAGCATCTATTATTAACGACATATCAGGAGGCGAGATTGACAACAAAATGTTCGAGACGGTTGCCAAGTTGGGTGTACCTTATATATTAATGCACATGAAAGGAAATCCTCAAAACATGACTACAAACACCCACTATTCCGACTTCATGAAAGAAATTTTTATGTATTTTGCAGAAAAAACAGAAAAGCTGAGACTTCTTGGCGTCAAAGATATTATATTAGACCCTGGATTCGGATTTTCCAAGACGATTGATCAGAACTACGAGCTTTTGGATAATCTGGAGGCATTTTCAATTTTCAAAATGCCTATTCTTGTGGGTTTTTCAAGAAAAAGAATGATCTGGCAATTATTGGATTCGTCTCCAACCGAGAGTCTCAACGGCACATCCGTACTCAACTCTGTCGCTTTAATGAAAGGTGCAAACATAATCAGGGTACACGATGTCAAAGAGGCTGTAGAAGTTGTAAAAATCCACAAAGAGCTAAACAATTGCTCAGCAAAAAAGTTGACTATATAATATAATATAGGTATATAATTTCATTCATTATGAGATTTGGAATACGATTAGTAGACATCATCGACATTCTTATTGTTGCATACTTGCTATATAAGACATATAAGATGTTAAATGGAACCACTGTTATAAGGGTATTTATTGGCATCCTTACTTTTGTTGTGATATGGCTTGTTGTCACATTCGTGTTTCAGATGCAGCTTTTAGGAGCCATAATGAACCAGATTGTAAACGTAGGCGTCATCGCTATCATCGTTCTTTTCCAAGATGAAATCAGAAGGTCACTCTCCATTTTGGGTTCCAGAAAAAATTTCTTTACAAGAATGGCAAGCAAATTTTTTCCAACGAACAAGAACAGCATGGTAAATGGAGAGATTATGCAGCTCGTTCTTGCTTGCAAAAGCTTGTCCAAAGGAAAAGTAGGTGCTCTTATTGTCATACAAAAACAGATGTCTTTGGAATCGATCATTGCTACAGGAGACATTATCAATGCTGATATAAACTCCAGACTGATTGAAAACATTTTCTTCAAAAACTCCCCTCTTCACGACGGAGCCACGATTATCATCGGCAATAAGATTGTTTCTGCCGGCTGTATTCTGCCCGTAACTCACAATCTCGACATTCCAAAAGAATTAGGATTAAGACACAGAGCTGCCTTGGGCATATCGGAAAAAACAGATGCACTGGCCATCATTGTATCAGAAGAAACTGGCAACATTTCGGTTAGCGAGGCTGGTGAGTTCAAATTGAAATTGACACCAGAAGAATTAGAGAAAATTCTTTCCAACAAATTCAACACTAATGATAAAAGCAAATAATATTAATAAGAGTTTTGGACAGTTGAACGTTTTAAAAAACGTCAACATAAATGTTCAGAAAGGAGAATTCGTCACCATTATGGGTCCAAGTGGAGCGGGAAAGAC